>JBAPYC010000575.1:0-28898 GCA_049284535.1 Streptosporangiaceae bacterium | reverse complement strand
CGCGGGCGTCGAGCGCGTCGGCCACCGCCTCGAGCGCGGCCGCCCGGCCAGCCGCGGCAGCGTCAGAACCCCAGGTCGGGAACGCGGCCACCGCGGCCGAGACGATCGCGTCGACGTCGGCGTCCGAGGTGTCGGCGACCGGCTCCCCGACCGGCTCGCCGGTACGCGGGTCAAACCCCTGAATCATCTGCACTCCTTCGCGGATCCCACGGTGACACTAAGCACGGTGACACTAAGGGGACACTACGGGGACACTTACCGGGGGACACTACCGGGGATCGGGGTCGGGATTGCGGCCGCGCCGGGCCAGGAAGCCGAAGTCGCAGCCCTCGTTGGCCTGCGTGATGTTCTCGCTGAACAGGGCACCGTAGCCGCGTTCGAACTTCGGCGGCGGAGGCTGCCACGTCTGGTGACGCTCGGACAGAGCCCGTTCGGAAATATCCAGTGACAGAACCCGGGCGGCCACATCCAGGGTGATGAGATCGCCCGTCTGGACCAGGGCAAGCGGGCCGCCGACGAACGATTCCGGGGCCACGTGCAGGACGCAGGCGCCGTAGCTGGTGCCGCTCATCCGGGCATCGGAGATCCGCACCATGTCGCGGACGCCCTGAGCCAGCAGGTAGTCCGGAATCGGCAGCATGCCGTACTCGGGCATGCCGGGGCCGCCCTTCGGGCCGGCGTTGCGGAGCACCAGGACCGAGTCCGGGGTGATGTTCAGGGCCGGGTCGTTGATCCGCTCCTGCAGGTCGGTGTAGTTGTCGAACACGACCGCAGGACCGGTGTGCTTGACCAGGTGCGGCTCGGCGGCGATGTGCTTGATGACGGCGCCGTCCGGGGCCAGGTTGCCGCGCAGCACCGCTACCCCGCCCTCAGCGGCCAGCGCGGTGTCCGGGGTCCGGATGACGTCTTCGTTGTAGACCGGGGCATCGGCGATACCGGCGCCGAACGACTCGCCGGTGACCGTGATCCGGTCCAGGTGCAGCGCGCCGGGTACCTTGGCCAGCTGGCCGAGCAGGGCGCGCAGGCCGCCGGCGAAGTAGAAGTCCTCCATCAGGTACTTCCCGCTCGGCTTGATGTTGGCCAGCCAGGGCACCCGGCGGGAGATGGCGTCGAAGTCATCCAGGCTCAGGGCGACTCCGGCCCGGCCGGCCATGGCGATCAGGTGGATGAGCGCGTTGGTGGAGCCGCCCAGCGCCAGCACGGTGGCGACCGCGTCCTCGAACGCCTCCCGGGTGAGGATCACCTCCGGGGTCAGGCCCTCCCAGGCCATGCCCACGATGCGGCGGCCGGTGGCGGCGGCCATCCGGTAGTGGGCGGAGTCGACGGCGGGAATCGAGGCCATCCCGGGCAGGGTCATGCCGAGCGCCTCGGCGGCGGAGGTCATGGTGGAGGCGGTACCCATGGTCATGCAGTGACCGGGCGAGCGGGCGATGCCACACTCGAGTTCGGCCAGCTCGCACTCGCCCACCAGCCCGGCCCGGGCGTCATCCCAGAACTTCCACACGTCGGTGCCGCTGCCGACCGGCCGGCCGCGGAAGTTGCCCGCCAGCATCGGGCCCGCCGTGACGTAGATGGCCGGGACGTTGGCGCTGGCCGCGCCCATGAGCAGCGCGGGCGTGGTCTTGTCGCAGCCGCCCATCAGGACCGCGCCGTCGGCCGGGTAGGAGCGCAGCAGCTCCTCGGTCTCCATGGCCAGCAGGTTCCGGTACATCATCGGCGTTGGCTTCTGGAACGTCTCGCTGAGCGTCGCCACCGGCATCTCGACCGGGAACCCGCCCGCCTCCAGGACGCCGCGCTTGACCTGCTCGGCCCGCTGGCGCAGGTGCATGTGGCAGGGGTTGATCTCGGACCAGGTGTTGAGGATGAGGATGATCGGCTTGCCGAGGTGCTCTTCGGCTTCGACACCGAGCTGGCGCATCCGCGACCGGTGGCCGAACGCCCGCAGGCCCGACGTGCGCTCGCCGCCGAACCAGCGGTAGCTGCGCAGTTCCTCCGGCTTCTTGGTCACCGCAGGCCCCAGCTGCCCAGGATGGCACTGATCTCGTCCTTGACGGCGGGCGGCAGCAGCCGGCTTGGCGGGCGGACATCGGGGCGGCACAGCCCCAGCTGGGCCAGGGCCTCCTTGACCACGCTGACGTTGTCCGCGTTCCCGTCGGCCGCGCGCAGCTCCTCGAACCGGCGGACCGAGTCCCAGATCTTCATGGCGCCGCCGAAGTCACCGGCCCGCAGCGCCTCGAGCATGGACAGGGCCAGGCCCGGGCTGACATTGGCCAGGCCGGAGGTGAAGCCGTGCGCGCCGGAGGCCCAGTAGGCGGGCGCGGTCAGCTCGGCCGCACCGGCCAGCCAGGTGAACCTGTCGATCCCGGCGTCCCGGGCCACGGCGGCAAACCTGGTCGTGTCCCGCAGGCCGTACTTGACGCCCACGACGTTGGGCGCCCGGTCGGCGAGCGCGGCGATGTCCGCGCCGGTGAGGCGCTCGTTCCTGATGTACAGGACCACGCCCAGGTCGGGGACGGCGCCGGCGATGGCCGCGTTGTAGTCGACCCAGCCTTGGTTGGACACGTAGGGATGCACCGGCTGGTGGATCATGATCATCCGGGCGCCCTGGTCCTGGGCGTGCCGCGCCGTCTCGATCGCGGTCGCGATGTCGTGGCCGACGCCGGCCAGCAGTTCCGCCGCATGCCCGCGGCCGCGGCTCGCCTTGGCCGCGGTCTCGACCACCTGGCGGGCTTCGGCCTGGGTGAGGGCGTAGAACTCACCGGTGTTCCCGTTCGGGGTGATGACCGTGATCCCGCCGTCGACGAGGCGCTCGGTCAGCGCGCCGTAGGTGTCCCAGTCCGGGCTCTGGTCGGCGTGGAACGGGGTCACCGGGACGACGACGACGGTGCCGAGGGCCTGGCGCAGTTCCTGCGCGGCGGCCAGGGTGAGGGTCATGGGTGTTTCTCCTGCTTCTCCCGCGGGTCCGGGAAGTTGCGTTCGGTGAACGAGGCTATGTGGCTGCGGAGCAGGTCAGAGGCCTGCTCGGGGTGGCCGGATTCGGCGGCCATCAGCACCGAGCGGTGCTCGGCCGCCTCGTGCTCCCAGCTCGGGCCGGGCAGCCAGTCCGGCTCGTGCCGCCAGGCGGCCACGCTGACCAGCGCGGTCTGGTCGCGCAGGTCATCGAGCATCCGGACCAGCAGCGGGTTGCCGCAGCCGGCGTATAGCTCGCGGTGGAAGTCGCGGTTGGCTAGGCTGCGTTCGGCCTGATCGCGGGCTGTGTCGGCGCGGCTCAGGGCGGCGTGGGCAGATGTCCAGTCGTACCCGGCCGCTACCGCGCGGGCCAGGGCCTCGGGCTCGAGCAGCTGCCGGGCATCGTAGACGTGCCGGGCCAGGTCATCGTCGACCACGCGGACAGCCGCGCCCTTGTACTGGTTCATCGAGACCAGGCCCGCGCCTGCCAGTGTCTTCAGCGCCTCGCGGACCGGGGTTTTGGATACGCCGAGCACCTCGGCCAGGTCGGTCTCGACCAGAGGCTGCCCCGGCCTGAGCTCACCAGTGAGGATCGCGTGCCTGATCGCCGACAGCACGGCCACCGTCCGGGACGGCACCGCGCCCGCTGCGCCAGTCAGGAAGGCCGGGCCTGGCGGTGTGAAGGATCCGGGAATGGCGGGCATTTCGGCTCTCGTGGTGTTGTACATCGCGTATCGCGTCTCATATATGACCTTGCTGGAAGCTTAAGGCGGCGCGCGGCTGGGTGTCAACGTCTGCGGAAATGTCGGCGGGGGGTGATGGGATGAACGGTATGGAGACGTTCACGCTGGTCCCCCGGGGGCCGTTCTCGCTGGCGGCCAGTATCAGGTTCCTCGAGGGGTTCACGCCCGCTTCTTATTCCGGGCCGTCCGCGCCGGACGTGCTCGAGCTGGCGTTCCCGGTGGAGGGCAGCTGGCGGACGGCCGGAGTGCGGGTGACCCAGGGGCCGGCCAGCGGGGCGGCCAGGGGAGCGGCTCAGGTCAAGGCGGAGATCGTCAGCCCGGAAGATCCCGGGCCAGAACTGGTCGCGGCCATCCGCGAGCAGGTACAGCGGATCGTGTCGCTGGACGTGGACGGCACGGATTTTCCCGCGATGGGCGAGCGCGATCCGGTGGCCGGTGACCTGCAGCGGCGGTACCCGGGCCTGCGGCCAATCGGGTTCTGGTCGCCGTACGAGGCCGCGGCCTGGACCATCATCGGGCACCGGATCCGCATCACCCAGGCGTCGGCGATCAAGGCGCGGATGGCGGAGCGGCTGGGTGAGCCGGTCAGGTTCGGTGACCGGGTGGTGGCCGCCTTCCCGGCGCCGGAGCGGCTGGCCGAGCTCGACACCTTCCCCGGGCTGGCCGGCCGCAAGCCGGAATGGCTCCGCTCGGTAGCCCAGGCCGCTCTGGACGGCCAGCTCGACACGGCCCGGCTGCGGGCCATGCCGCACCAGGACGCGATGGCCGACCTGAAGCAGCTGCCAGGCATCGGGGACTTCTCCGCCGGGCTGATCCTGCTCCGCGGCGCGAGCGACCCTGACGCCGTGCCGGGCTCCGAACCCCGGCTGGCCCGGGCGGTGGCCCTGGCCTACGGCCTGCCCGAGCCCGCCACACCCGAGCAGATCCACCAGATCAGCGACAACTGGAAGCCCTATCGCACCTGGGTCACGCTGCTGCTGCGGACGGCCCTGGAGGACGAGACCGGGGAGATCAGCGGGCGGCCCCCTCGTCACGAAGGCACAGCGCGCCGGGACGGTACCGGAAAGACACGGCGCTAGCACATCGGCGGGGGGTGACGGGCGAGGCGGTCTCACATCAGGCGGGCCAGCATCCCGCCGTCGACGACGACCGGGGCGCCGGTCACGAAGGAGGCCTGTTCGGAGCAGAGGAACGCGATCACCCGTGCGACCTCATCCGGCTGTGCCGTCCGTCCGATCGCACCCGGCGCCGCCGAGACAACCACACCGTCGCGGGCCATCCCTGCACCGTGCTGCGCGGACATCTCGGTGTCGACGCTGCCAACGACCAGCGCGTTCACCCGGATTCCATCGTCGTAATAATCCAGTGCCATCTGCCGGGTCAGCGAGACCACCGCGCCCTTGCTTGCGGCGTAGGCCGCCGCTCGCGGCACGCTGGCGAAGGCGTGCACGGACGCGACGTTCACGATGCTGCCGCCACCGGCCGCGCGCAGGTGGGGTATGACAGCCCGCGACATCAGGAAGACTGACTTGACGTTCACCGCCAGTACGCGGTCCCACACGTCCTCGGGCGTGTCGTCGATGGCGTGCACGTCGAGGATGCCAGCGTTGTTGACCAGCACGTCGAGCCGGCCGAAGCGGCGCACCACCGCCTCCACCGATGCCGACACCGTGTCCGCGTCACTGACGTCCGCCACGAGGTGCACCCGGTCGCCGGAGTCGGCGACGGGGGCGGGTAGCACGTCGAACGTCGCAACCTGGAAACCCGCCGTGCCGAGCGCCAGTGCGGTGGCGGCTCCGATCCCCCGCGCGGCTCCCGTGACAATCGCGGCGCGGCGCGGCGACTCAGGCGACACGCGCGGCGGTAACCGCCCGCAGCGGGCGGCCGATGTCGTCGGACTGCGACCCGCTGTCGCTCCCGGTCATTCCGTACCACGGCGCCGTCATGCCAATGCGTGCCACGAATCCTCCTTATCCTCGGCTCTTCCAGCTGAGTGGTCAGCTCAGCCGAGCGTTCCGCCCGCATTGAACGCAAGGTTCCCGCCGTCGACCGGGAGGGTGACGCCGGTCACCATCGCCGCCGCGTCCGACGCCAGATAAAGCACGGCGGCGGCGATGTCCGCAGGCTCGGCGGCCCGCCCCAACGGGATGCCGCGCCGGTAGTCGGACACGGTGGGGTCGCCGGCCTGCATCCGCGCCTTCTCGTTGGCGACGAAGCCGGCCGTCGCCACCTGGCACGGCGCCACGGCGTTGACCCGCACGCCGTGGCGACCCCACTCGACGGCGAGCTCGCGGGTCATCGCGTCCACGCCGCCCTTGGTCACCGAATAAGCGAAGTTGCCGCGACCCAGCGCCCTGGAACCGGCGATCGAGGAGATGTTGACGATCGAGCCATAACCCCGCGCGACCATGCCGCGTCCGGCCGCGCGGGCGCACAGGAAGTAGCCGGTGAGGTTCACCGCGAGGACACGCTGCCACGTCTGGACGTCGACCTCGAGCGGCAGCGCACGCGGATTGATGCCGGCGTTGTTGACCAGCACGTCGACGTGACCGAGCTTCGTCTCGATCTCGGCGAAGGCGGCCTCGACCTGCTGCTCGCTGGAGATGTCGCAGGTCCACGCCTGCGCACGCCCGCCGGCCGTGGTGATCTGATCGACAGCCCGGGTCGCGGCCGCCGCGTCGATGTCGAGCAAGGCCACCGCCGCACCGGTCGCCGCGAATGCCTCGCTGATTGCCATGCCGATGCCGTTCGCACCGCCGTTGACGACGACCACCTGCTCGCTCGCCGGACTCATGCGCCCGCTCCCTCCGCCATGACCACGCTGCGCAGCCGGACGACCGATCCACCGGCGAGCAGCGCCGCGATGTCCGGCGGAATCTGCGGCGTGATCCAGGCCAGGTCGACACCTACATCGTCAGGAATATTTCGTTGATTGTCAACAACATGCCATCGCATCCAGAGCCGCGGCGCCGGCGAGGCCCCGCTCCCCATCCCTTTTGAATCCACTCGCGCGGTTTCCCGCATGCTGCTTACCGGTGATCTTCTCGACAAAGGGCAAGGCGGCACAGGGCCGGCTGATTAAGTCCGCTATTCCAGCAGGAATGACTTGGCCGTGTCGAGCTGGCTCGGCGTCATCTGCACACTCGGCGCGGGCTCGGCCAGCGTGGGCCAGATGCGCGTGTAGGCCCCCCGGATGTGTTCGCCGATCGCGTCGACCGCCCGCATCTCGTCGCCCGCCTCGATCAAGCTCAGGATGCGGGCATGGTTCTTCGTCATGTTCTGGCGCCAGCCGGGACCGGCCACGTTGCGCGAGAGCAGGAACCAGTAGACCTGCATCCGGATGTTCGACCAGCTTTGGTAGAGCCGGTCGTGGTGGGCCGCCTTGAAGATGAAGTCGTGAAAGTTCACATCCAGCCGCGCGGCCGCCTGCTCGGTGGTCTTGTGCCGCATCGCGATCTGCATCTCGGTGAGTGCGTCGTTGAGGTGTTCGATGTCGTCTGGCTCGTGCCGCCGGATCGCCAGCCGGACGGCAAGCGACTCCAGCGCCGAGCGCAGGCTGTAGACCTCGCCGAGATCCTCCGGCGAGAACTCGACGACGTTCGCGCCGCGATGCCGCGACAGCCGCACCAGCCCCTCGCGCTCGAGGATAAGGAAGGCGTCGCGCACAGGCCCACGGCTGACTTCAAGCGACTCGGAGATCTCTTCCTCGCGCAGGTGCTGGCCAGGTGAGAATTCGTCGTTGAAGATAGCCTGGCGCAGCCGCTCGGCGACGACGTCTCCGAGTGAAGTCCGGGGAGCGGGACCAGCAATCAGCGAGCGACGCGGAGACTTTCTCCCATCCGCCCGCTGCTCCCCAGTCAGACCATCTCCACTTTGCTCGCTGGCCGCGCTCACGCCAGGCTCACGGTATTTATCATTAACGACAAACATACGGTCATTGCGAGTGAGCTGTCCACGTGAACGCGCGACGCCTTGTGCCCGTAATGTGCCGCCGCTATGTTAACCGTCAACAGTAATGCGCGTGCCACCCGGCTGATGCGGGATGCGGACAGGAACGATGGGCGAGCCGAACTCGATCGCGTCCAGGCAGGCCAGCAGCTCACCGCTCGTGCTCGCTGGAGCCGGCGCCATGGGCCGCGGACTCGCGGCCCTGCTGTCAGCGTCCGGCACGGCGACGACCCTGTTTGCCCGGCCGCACGCCGCCCGTGACCTGATTGAGCTTGGCCAGCTCGACCTGGACGGCGTGGCGGACGGCCGGGTCCCGACCGCCGCCGGCCCGGGAGCACCGGGCGTGCTCGGGGTCATAGCCGATCCGGCCGAGTTTCCCGACCGGTGCGGCATCGTGTTCGCCACCAAGGGACCGCAGCTGGACGAGTGCGTCGGCACGGTCGCCGCGGGGCTGGCGCACGCGGGACGCTCGGCGCGCTGGGTGGCCGGGCTGCAGAACGGCGTCGTCAAGGACGACGTGCTCGCCGCCGGATTCGGGGCCGGCGCGGTGCTGCGCACGGTGTCCACCCTCAACGCCCGGGTCGAGTCGGCCCGCCGCGTCGTCATATCCGGGTGGGGGCACACCTACGTCGGGGCGACCGGCGGCGAACCTGGCGACGCGGACCGGTTCGCGGCGGCGCTCGGCGCGGCCGGGGTGCCGGCCACCGCTCTGCCGGCCGAGCAGGCCGACGCGGTGATCTGGATGAAGTGCGTCAACGCGGTCGGCGTGTTCGGGGTGAGCGCCCTGAGCCGTCTGCCGACGAACGTGGCGTTCGCCCGGCCCGAGCTCGTGGACGCATACCTGTCACTCGCAGCCGAAGCCGCCGACGTGGCGCGGGCGAACGGCGTCGTCCCGGCCGACTTCGAGGGCCTTCCGATGAACAGCCGGCTCTCCGCCGGGCGCGGTGTCACCGTCGCCACGATCGTCGCCGATACCGTGGCGCTCGGGCCGCAGGCCCCGTCGTACTCCTCGATGGCCCAGGACGTGATCGCGGGCCGGCCGACCGAGGTGCATCAGGTGTTCGGCGACCTCGTGCACCGCGCGGCCGCAGCGGGGGTACCGGTGCCCCGGATGCGGTTGGCGTACGCGCTGATTGCAGGCCAGGCGCGGCCTGAGCGGCAGGATCCACGAGCGCGAGGCCTCGTGGATCACCCGGCGACCGGGCGGAACAGCAAGCCGGGCAGGACGGGCGGCTCCGGGTCGGGGTAGACGACAACCCGCCCACCGGTCTGCACCTGCTCAGGCGCGACCCCGGCCCGCGCCATCACGCGCACGCCTACGTCCAGGTCGACAAGGGCCACCGCGTAGGGCACGAGCGGGGCGAATGCCTCCTCGGCCGGACGGCGATTGATCGTCTTCGCGTAGACGGTGCCTGCGCCGTCCACCTCGGTCCAGGTGACCGCGGCCGCACCACAGTGCAGGCAGCGCACGCGTGAAGGGAACTGCACCTGTCCGCACTCATCGCACGTCTGCATCAGAATCACGCCCCGGGCCAGGCCGTCGCGGTAGGGGTCAGCGTCCGGGTTGTACGGCCAGTCACTCATCGACGGACCCCTTCCGCATGATCACGGTGGCCGAGCTGGAGAGGTTGCCGCCCGTGCCGTGCGCCAGCGCCACCTCGGCGCCGGCAACCTGCCGGTCACCACACTCGCCTCGCAGCTGCCGGACCGCCTCGATCAGCAGGAAGATGCCGAACCGGCCGGGATGGCAGTAGGACATCCCACCGCCCGAGGTGTTGAGCGGGAACGCGCCGCCGGGCCTGATCCGGCCGCCCTCGACGAACGAACCGGCCTCGCCGTCACCGCAGAACCCCAGCCCTTCCAGGGTGAGCAGGACCGTGCTCGTGAACGAATCGTAGATCTGGGTCACGTCGATGTCGGCCGGCGACAGGCCGGCCATGCGGAATGCGGCGGCGCCGGAAACCCGGGAGCCGGTGCGGATCAGGTCGTCCGAAACCAGCACCACGCCGTGGCTGATCGCCGTGCCGAACCCCAGGACCGCTACAGGTTCCATCCGCAGGTCGCGCGCCCGAACGCGGGAGGTAAGTACCACGGCGCCTCCCCCATCGGTTATCAGGCAGCAGTCACCGGTGTGGAGCGGGTCGCAGATGAGCGGCGTCGCCAGCACGTCCTCGATGGTCAGCGGCTTTCCGTGGCGGAAAGCCTTAGGATTCATCGCCGCCCAGTGCCGCGAGGCGACCGCGACCTCGGCGAGTTGCTCCGAGGTCACCCCGAATTCCCACATGTAACGGTCGGTGGCGAGAGCGTATGGCCCGATGTCAGGCGAGAGCAGCCCGGTTGGGCGTTCATAGGTGTCGCGGAAGATGTAGGTCGGGTCGGGCCGCGGGGGCTGGGCGATGTGCCGGTCCTGCCGGGGCGTATTCGCATAGGTGATGACCGCCGTCGTGCACAGGCCGGCCGCGATCGCCGCGTCGGCACTCGCTACCTGGAACTCGAACGAACTGCCGCCGACGTCGGTGCTATCCAGGTAGCGCGGGCGGATGCCGAGATAATCGGCGAGTTCGAGGGCGGGCGACCAGCTTGGCATGCCGGCGGTGAACAGCCCGTCCACATCGGCGAGTGTCAGTCCCGCCTCGCCAAGCGCGTCGAGGGTGGCTGAGGCCATCATCCGCAACGGGGTCTGCCCGGTCACGCTGCCGAGTTCGGATTCGGCCACGCCGACGAAGCTGCTCACCGGTTGATAGGTCATCTCGCTCCTCCACTGCCTCGCGGGCGCCGGCTCATGACGCCTGTCGTGGTGTCTCGGCCACGCTGGCCAGGACCTCGGCGGTATGCTCGCCCAGCGCCGGGGCCCGCCACGGCGGTTCGACCTCAGCCGTCCCGACCGAGACAATCGGCTTCGGCCGGCGCACCGGGCCGAGGTCGGGCGTGTCCGCGGTGAGCACGGTGCCGTTGTGGACGACCTGGGGGTCGACCAGGACGTCGGACACGGTGTTCACCGGCGCGCACGGGACGTCGACCGCCCGCAGCCGCTCGAGCACCTGGTCGCGACGCAAATCGGTGCAGGCCAGATTCAGGGCCACGGTCACCTCGCTGTGATTGCGCAGCCGTTCGATTCCGGTCGGGTAGCGGGTCGCTAGCTCGCGGGCGCCCACGGCCGAGCACAGCGCGTCCCACTGCACATCGGTGATCGACGCGCACGCGAGCCAGCGCCCGTCCGAGCCGCGGATGAAGTGGCCGACGCGCGGCGGGCGCCCGGCCAGTTCCGCGTCGACCGGCGCGTCGGCGAAGGTGTGATGCATCATCCCCTCGGGCCAGAGGAAGTTCACCGCGGAGTCCAGCATCGACAGCACGATCTCGCTGCCCTCGCCCGTCCGCTCGCGCTGATAAAGGGCAGCGAGCACCCCCTGCACGACGGCCAGCGCGGCGACCTTGTCCGGCAAGAACGTGCGCACGAACTGGGGTGAGTCGTTGCCGCCCTGCCCGGCCGCCATCGACGACATCGCCTGGATGATCGGGTCGTAGACGCGGTCGGCCGCGTGCGGGCCGTCGTCGCCGTAACCGCGCACCGCGGCGGTGATCAGCCGTGGGTTCTGGGTACGCAGCTTCGCGAAGTCCAGTCCCAGGCGGTTGGCGACGCCCGGCCGGAAGTTCTCCATCGCCACGTCGGCGCTCCCGCACAACCGCATGGCGGCCGCCAGATCGCCCGGCTGGCGCAGGTCGAGCACCACGGATTTCTTGCCGCGGTTGAGGTTGAAGAAGTACGCACTGACGTCGCGCCAGAACGGCGCCGACTTCCGGGACTCGTCGCCGGTCGGACGCTCGACCTTGATTACCTCGGCACCCATCTCGGCCAGCAGCGTCGCTGCGTACGGCACGGAGATCATCGAGCCGAACTCGACAACCCGGATTCCCTGCAGCGGCAGCATCAGCGCGTCCCCTCCACGACGTCCGCCAGTGCCGGGCCGGTTCGCGAGCTCGCTGGCACCGGTCAGGCCTCACCGTGGACTGTGATCCACCCCAGGAGGTCACCGACGCGCACCTCGGTACCTACCTCTGCAACCGCGGTGAGCACGCCGCTGACCGGAGCGGGCAGGTCGAGTACCGCCTTGTCGACATCGACTGCGACGAGGGGTTCGCCCGTGGCCACACTCGCGCCCGAGTCCTTGTACCAGGCCGACACCTCGCCCGACTCGGCGTCACCGAGAGCGGGCAGCGCGATCTCGTGCCGTCCCGCGGTCATTTGATCGCCAGCGCGTTAGCCGGCGAACCGCTGCCACCGGCCTTGTTCAGCGGTGCGGCCGCAAACAGCCCCTCATAGGCACCGTCCCGGGCGCAGTCGTCAGCGAGCGCGTCGAGGTCGAACAGCTCGCCAATCGCGATACCGAGCAGCCCGATCAGCCGGAAGTGCAAGAACGTATCGACCGATGTCATGTCGATCGGCAGCATCTCGAGCGCCGGGTTGTCGGTGCCGACCGCGGCGACGTGCTGGTCCCACAGCCAGCGCGCGGTCGACTCGGCGGGCGACAGGCCCGGTGTCCCGATCTTGGTCACGTCACCGGCCGCGTACTGGCGGCCCTCGTCGTCGGTCGAGGCGTACCAGGTCAGCCAGCCGAACCGGATGAGCAGGATGTCCCCACCCTCGAGCGTGACTTCCTGGGCGGACAGGCAGCGCTCGAGCTCACCGGCGTCCACGCCGTCGGCTTTGGTCTGGTCGAACGGCCGCCCGATCGATTCGCGATAGCGGGCGACGTCGGCCAGGACGAACCGGCCGGTGATCCCGCGCCGAGCCCAGTTGTCGATGCCGTTGCGGCTACCCGGGCGTCCGGTGATGTCCTCGGCGCGGCAGCCGTTGTAGAAGCCGAATTCGGGATGCCCAACATGGCACAGCGAATCCCACTGGCTCGAGCGCTGCGGGAAGAAGTCGTCGTAAATGTCGTCGGTCGATACGGCGTCCCGGCCGATCGTATGCTTGAGCCCGCGGCGTCCGGACAGCGGCGGGTCGGGCTGCTCGAGGTCGAGGTTGAGCGAAAACACCCGGCCCGTCCGGACTAGCCGGGCCGCGGTAAGCACCCGCTCCGGAGTGAGCAGGTTGATGGTGCCGACCTGGTCATCCGCGCCGAATACTCCCCATGACGAACCGGGAGGCGCGCCTGCGACCGCGGGCAGGTCCCGATAGGCCGGCAGGTCATCGAGCTGACGGGTCACGTCGTCTCCTCCGTGCTGGTGGTGGACGGCGACAGCACGCCGCCGTGGGTGGCGTTCAGGGCTAGGTTGCCGCCGTCAACCGGCAGCACGATGCCGTTGACCATCGCGGCACCGGGTGACGCGAGGAACAGCGCCGCCCCGACGATCTCCTCGGCTTCCCCCATCCGGCCCATCGGGATTCCGCTGATCACATGGGCGACGGCGGCCCGCCCGGCCGGGGTGGCCATGGCCTGCTGCCAGCCGCGGGTGCGGAAATGGCACGGCGCGATCGAGTTGACCCGTATGCCATAGCGGGCCCACTCGACCGCGAGCTCCCGGGTGAGCTGGATGACGCCGCTTTTGCTGACGTCGTACGCCATCGCGCCACCGCCGAGCGACGTGATGCCGCCGATCGAGCTGATGTTGACGATGCTGCCACCCTGCCCGGCGGCGATCATCGAGCGGCCGGCGGCCTGCGCGCACAGGTAGCTGCCGGTCAGGTTGACGGCCAGCGTCGCCTGCCAGTCCTGCAACGAATAGGTCTCCGGTGCCCCGGACGAGATCAGCGCGCCGGCGTTGTTCACCAGGACGTCCACCCCGCCGAAATGATCGGCCGCGAGCGCGAACAAGGCCTCCACGTCCGCTATCGAGGTGACGTCGGTGCGGCAGGACGCAATGTCGTTGGTGATGCTACCGAGTTCGCGGGCGGTCTCGGCCAGGCCGTCCGCGTTGAGGTCCGCGACGAGGACGCGAGCGCCCGCCCGGGCGAAGCCGGTCGCCATCGCCTTGCCGAGTCCCTCGGCGGCACCGGTCACGATCACCCGCTTGCCGGCGCAGCCGAACAGCCCGGCTACGTAGCCTTGAGGATCTGCGTTCATCGCGTTCGGTTCCCTGGCTACCTTCTCGTTCCGGTTCCGGCGGTCTTGGTGGCGGCGGCGACAACTCCGGCAACGTCCGGCAGGTACATCGCCGCCATGGCTGCGCTCGCGTCCATGGCCATCGCCGGAACGGGCGGCGGCGTCACGGTCGCGGGGGCCGCGAGCAGCCGGTCCCACGCCGTCGTCGTGACGCGTGCACAGATTTCGGTGGCGAGCCCGCACGACGGGTGATCGAAATCGGCGACGACCAGCCGGCCGGTCTTGCGGACCGACTCGGTCACGGTCGGCACGTCCCAGGGGGAAAGCGTGAGCAGGTCGACCACCTCGGCCGACATGCCGGCCTGCTCGAGCTCGGCGGCGGCCTGCAGGCAGAGCGCCGTCGTCGCGCCGATGCCCAGCAGCGTCATGTCGGTGCCGCCGCGCACCACCCGCGCCCTTCCGAACTCGACGGCATAGTCGCCGTCGGGAACCTCCGCCTGGCTGCGCAGCAGCTTCAGGCTGTCGAAGATCACCACGGGATCGTCGGAACGAATTGCCGCCGTGGTGAGGCCCTTGGCGGTGTAGGCGTCGGATGGCGCTACGCATACCAGGCCCGGAAAGTGACAGACGGCGGAGTAGCACTCGCCGAACGTCTTCACCGTTACCGGCATCTGCAGCTGACCCGCGCTCAGGTAGTGAGCCCGGGCGATGCGGTTGGTCAGCTGATCCCACGCAACGGGCATCAGCTCGGTGAACATGATGTCGACCCACGGCCGGTACCCATCCGCAGCCAGCCCGGCCGCCAGCCCGAGGAAACCGGCCTCCGAGATCGGGGTGTCGCGTACCCGCTCGGGTCCGAACTCCTGAATCAGGCCGCGGGTTATCCCGAACGGCCCGCCCCAGGCGTCGACGAAACCCTCGTCGGCACGGCCGGGCGCACCGGCCACGTCTTCACCGAGAACGATGACCGACGGGTCGCGCGCCATCTCCTGGCGCAGCGCCTCGTTGCATGCCTTCCAGTACTTCATCCGGCCCATGCCGTCACCGCCGATCGATCGATGGATCGACGAACACCCCGTCGAGCAGGTCTGCGAGCGTGGCCTCGCGGCCGGTCCGCGCCCGCTCAAACGCGGCCACGCACTTGGATCGCGCCTCGGCGGTGATCGCGGCGAGAGCACCCTCGTCGATGCCGGCATCGACCGCGACCCGGCGCAGCAGCGGAATGGGATCACGGGCGAGCCAGGACTCGAATTCGGCCTGCGAGCGGTAGCGGCGGTGCTGATCGCCGTAGAAGTGCCCCTCGTACCGGTACGTTCTCGCCTCGACGAGCGTCGGACCGTCGCCGCGGACCGCCCGCTGCCGTGCCTCGCGGACGACGTCGTGGACCGCCAGCGCCGACTGACCGTCGACCGCGATCGAGCTGATGCCGTACGCCGCCCCGCGGTCGGCGATTCGCCCGGCGGTCGCGTACTCAGTCGAGGTCGTCTGCGCGTAGCCGTTGTTCTCGACCACGAAGACCACGGGCAGCGACCAGATAGCGGCGAGATTCATCGCTTCACCGAAGACGCCCTGGTTCACGCCGCCATCGCCCACGAAGGCGACCGCGATGCGATCGAGGCCCGATAGCTTCGCCGACAGGGCAAGCCCGGTCGCCATGGGCAGGTTGCCAGCGACGATCTGAGTCCCGCCGAAGTACCCGACGTCGGGTTGCGCGACGTACATTTCGCCGGCCCGCCCGCGGCAGGTACCCTCGCCGCTGCCGTAGAGCTCGAGTGCCAGCCGGTCGAGATCACAGCCGATCGCCACGGCGTGGCCGTGAGCACGGTGCGTGGACAGAACCCGGTCACCGGGCGCGAGCGCTGCACACACGCCAGCGGCCACGCCCTCCTGTCCCTGGTAGGGATGCCCGATGGGCTGCCCGTCCTTGCTGGCGTAGGCCACCAGGGTGGCCTCGAATTCGCGGCACAGTGACATTCGCGCAAACAAGTCACGGACGAGCGCGGTGTCAACCGGCATTCATATTCACCGTTTCACGTCGACGGGCATCGGCGGCGCAGGACTCGCATCACGTGACAAGCAGTGTGATCGCACGCGAACTAGCTCTAATCGCAACGTAACGCCCCGCCCCCGGCGCCGTCAAGCGTTGACAATTTACGATTTATCCGCTCTTTGTGCTGGTCTGACGGCTTCACCGACTCCGGCCCCGAGCCGGTATGACGCGATCAGCGGGACGGCGCTCACCACCGCCACGACGAGGAACGCGCACTGATACGGACCGGTACCGTGGGCCGCCGGCCAGTGCAGCGCCGGCCCCGCCTGCAATCCGATCGCGGCGACGGCGACACCCAGCCCGGCTGCCAGCTGGCCGATCGTCGCGCCCACCGTGTTCGCCTCGGAGAGCTGCGACGGGGGGACCTCGGCGTAGGCGATCGTGTTCAGGCAGGTAAAGCCGACCGAACGCGCGGCCCCGCTCGTCGTGATCAGCGCGATCAGCAGCCAGGCCGGGGTCTGCGGCGTGACGAACGCGATCGCGGCGATGGTTGCTGTCAGGGCGCTGGTACTCCCCCGCAGCACCGCCCGGAATCCCCATCGGCGCAGCATCGGCGTGGTCACAGCCTTGATGGCGAAGTTGCCGGCGAAGACCCATAGCACGGTCGACCCGGCTCGCACCGGTGACCAGCCCCACGCCTCCTGGAACATCAGCGGAAGCAGGAACGGCACGGCACTGACCGCCATCCGGAACAGGCCGCCGCTGGCGAAGGCAATCCGCATCGAGTGCATCCGCAGCACGCGCAGGTCGAGCAGCGGATGCCGCGCGTGGCGCAGATGCGCCACCGCGAACGTCAGCACGATCAGGGACGCGGACCCGGTACTCGCGGCAGTGACCCAATTCGCCGACCCGGTAGCCAGGGACGCCGACGTCCAGATGAGCAAGCCCAGGCCGGCACCGGTCCAGCCGAAGCCGGCCACGTCCAGATCCGGCGGCCGTGGCCCAGTGCCACGGTCGAGCAGCCAGAAGCCGGCCATGAGTACGGCGACGCCGATCGGCACGTTGACAAGGAAGATCCAGCGCCAGCTCGCATAGGTCGCGAGCACTCCGCCGAGCAGTGGCGCGACGACGGGAGCGACCAGCGCCGGCCAGGTGAGGTAGGCAACCGCGCGGTACATGTCGGCCTTGCTGGTAGTGCGGAACACCGCCAGCTGCCCGACCGGCACCATCATCGCGCCGCCCAGCCCCTGCAGAGCCCGGAGCGCCACGAGTTCGGCGAGGTTAACGCTCATCGCGCAGAGCACCGACGCACCGGCAAATAGCACGACGGCCGCGAGCATGACCCGGCGGCTGCCGAAACGATTGCTGAGCCAGCCGCTCAGCGGCACGAACACCGCGACCGACAGCAGGTACGACGTGACCGCGATGCCGATGGACGATGCCGACGCATGCAGGCTACGGGCGATTGCCGGCGCGGCGGTGGCGATAATCGTCGCGTCGAGGTTCTCCATAAACAACGCCGTGGCTACGAGCAACGCGACCGGGCGGCGAAATCCCGCCCGGGAGGTTTCCGGCCCGCCGCCATGCAAGACACATACCGCCTCGTTGTCGCCGCGAGAAGAGGACCATATCGGTGGCCGCCGGACTCGCTTGTCTTAATCCACCGCGGCTGATAGTTCTTCTGGATGCGCGACGAGGCACCGGTGATTCCCTCACTCAGCCGCGAGACGCTCCGTGGAACCTGGGGCACCGTGCTGCTGCCGATCGCCGACGGGGATCGCATCGAGCTCGCCGCGATCGCCGCGCAGCTCGACGTGCTCACGGCCAGCGGACTCGACGGCATCTATACCAACGGCACGGCGGGCGAATTCTTCACTCAGGATGAGGACGAATTCGACGCCGTCGCCGACCTCCTGACCGATGCCTGCCGGGCGGCCGGGCTGGCCTGCCAGATCGGTGCGAGCCATCCCGGTGCGCAGGTCTGCCGGGCGCGGATCAAGCGGGCCGCCCGGCTCCGCCCGTCTGCGATCCAGGTGATCCTGCCGGATTGGCTGCCGCTGTCCTGGCCGGAGGTTCTCGACGCCGTCGGCGGATTCGAGCGGGCCGCCGACGGGATACCGCTGGTGCTCTACAATCCGCCGCACGCCAAGACCCAGCTGACGGTCGGCCAGCTGGGCGAGCTCGGCCGGGATTTCCCCGGCCTGATCGGGGTGAAGGTCGCCGGGGGCGACGCCGGGTGGTGCCGCCGGGCCCGATCGGAGGTCGGCGATCTCGCCCTGTTCGTGGCCGGGCACACCCTCGCTACCGGCCGGGCGAACGGGGCGAGCGGTGCCTACTCCAACGTCGCCTGCCTGAGCCCGTCCGGAGCCGCGCGATGGGGGGCCTTGATGACCAGTGATAGCGCGGCCGCGCTGGCCCTCGAAGGCCGGATCCAGGCATTCCTGGACAAGCACGTCCTGCCGTGGCAGCGAGAGGGCCTGGGCAATGCGGCGCTCGACAAGGGGCTCGCTCACGCCGGCCGGTGGGCGCCGATCGGCACGCGGGTGCGCTGGCCCTACGCGTCGATGCCGGAGGCGGCGGCCGACCGGCTCGGCGACATCGCGCGCGCGGAGCTGCCCGAGCTGTTCGAGCACGTTACTTGACGGCCCCGCTGGTCAGCCCGCGGATCAGTCCGCGCTGGATGAACACCGCCAGAATGAGGACGGGCAGCACGACGAGCAGGCTGCCCGCGGCCATCGCGCCCCAGTTGGAGGACTCGATGCCGACGTAGGTGTAGATCGCAACGGGCGCCGTCGTCGTGTTCTGGTTGGTCAGGACGAGGGCAACGAAGTACTCACCCCAGCTCGCGATGGCGACCAGGATGCCGACCGTGACGACCGCGGGCCACATCACCGGCAGCACGACGCGCCGGAGCGCACGTGAGCGGCTGCAGCCATCGATCATCGCCGCCTCCTCGAGTTGCACGGGAAGATCGGCGAAATAGCTGCGCATCATGAAGATGGTGAACGGCAGCAACCCGATCTCGTAAGCGAGTACGAGCGCGAGGTAGGAGCCGGAGATCCCGATCCTCAGGTACTCCACGTACAGCGGGATGATGAACACGATCACTGGCGTTACGTAGGCGATGACCAGCCACGACGTCATAAATCGTTTGCCCTTGAACTCCGCGCGCGCGAGTGCGTAGCCGGCCGGCACACCGAGGATGAGCGCGACCGCGGTCGAGAGCACCATCAAGATCGCGGAGTGCCCGAGGCCGGCCAGGAATTGCGACTGGAACAGCGTGTGGAAGTTGAGCCAGGTCGGGTGGAACGTGAAGGTCGGGGGCGTCGCGTAGGCATCCTTCGGTCCCTTGAACGCCGTCAGCACGATCCAGATGACCGGCAGCAGGACAAACCCGAGGAACAGGAGCAGCACGACGTTCGAAGCGAGCGACGCAGCGAGCTTTCGCCGGCTGCGCGGGCGCCGGTGTCCGGCGGCATCGTAGGTGGCCATTTCTCGCTTTCCCTAGATCTCGCGGCGGCGCGTTAGCAAATAGATAATGCCAAGGGGAATCGCCATGGCCACGACGAGCAGAACCGCAAGCGTCGACCCATAGCTGACCTGTCCGTAGTTGAAGACGTTTTCATAGATGTAGTAATTAAGCGTGGTTGTCTTCACGCCGGGGCCGCCGCCGGTGAGGATCTGGATCAGGCCGAACTGCCGGAACACGTCGACGGTACGGAAGATGATCGCAAATCCCAGCACCGGGCGGATCGCCGGCAAGATGATAAACCTCACGACCTGCAGCTGCGACGCGCCGTCGATCCGGGCGGCCTCCACCGGATCCTCGGGCATGGAAAGCAGCGCGGCGAGCACGAGCACCGCCACGACGGGCGCGCCGGTCCAGATGTCGGCGATGACGATGGACGGCAAGGCCAGGGTAGGGCTGGCCAGCCAGTTAGCCTGAGGTATGCCGATCAGGCCAAGGATCGGGTTCACCCAGCCCGCACTGGTATTGAGCAGGGCCTTCCAGGAGACCGCCGCCGCGATTCCGGCGACCATCAGCGGGATGAGGTAGAGCACCCGGTAGACCGAGACGCCGCGCATGTTGCGGGCCATGAGAAGCGCGAGGACGGTCCCGATCAGCGCCTCGAGGACAACCGCGGCAGCCGCGAACAAAGCCGTGGTGATGAGGACCGTGGGCACGTTCGGGTCGGAGAACAGCAACCGGTAGTTGCGCAGACCCACCCAGCCGGCGACCGGGTTGGCCGAGGTGTAGCTGGTGAAGCTGAGGCCGAAGGCCGCGGCCAGCGGCACGATCGTGACCAGGAAGACGAGGATGAACGCGGGGAGCGCGGCCAGGACGAAAAAGCGCCGATCGGAGCGCGACTGGGAGCGGGCGCGCCGCCCGGCCGAGGATTTACCCCCCGGCCGGACGGCGGCCTGTCCCGATGGCACAGGCTCAAGCCTTTGCGTACCGGTTATTGGATGACTCCGTTCTGCTTCAGGATCGCGGTGATCTGGCTCTGCGCCGTCTTGAACGCACTATCCGGACTCGACTGACCCGAGATGATGTTCGATAGTGCCACGTTCAGCGGCTGCTGAGCCTCATTGAACACGGAAGTCTGCGGAATCGCGTTCGGGTCGATGTGGCTCTGGATGTAGTTCAGGGACGTCAGCAGGTCACTCGGAATGCCCTCGACCGATCCGGCAGTACTCAGCACCGATGGCCGGGTGACCAGCGCGGGGATCTTCCCGTTGTCCAGCGCACCTTGCTGGAAGGACGTGCTGGACAGGAACGTCATCAGCTTGTAGGCCGCGGTCTGGTGGGCCGCGTCGGAGTTCTGGTTGATGAACATGCCCCACGGCGCCGATAGCTGGCAGTAGCTCGGGTTGGTGGGAGGGCACGGGATTGACGCGTAGCCGACGTTCGGGACGGCCGAGCCCTGCCCGTTGAACACGTACGACGCTGCCGCCGAATCGTCGAGCCACATGGCGACCTTGCCGTTTGACATTGCTGCCAGGCAATCAGGGTAGCCGTACGCCCCGACGCCCTTCGGCGCATCTTTGGTCATGAGCGTCGAGTAGTTGTTGGCGAACTGCAGGGCGGCGGGCTCGGTGAGGCGCGGGGTGTAGTTGGGGTTGAGCCAGATGCCCTGACCGGTCGGCTGGTAGGTCAGGTAGTACAGCAGCATCATCTGGGCGGGGAAGCTGTTCGGAGCCGTGTTGCTACCGCGCAGGCAGATTCCGGCGTGGCTGGAGTTCGTCAGCTTGCCTGCATCGGTGACCAGTGCCGCCATGGTCTGCGGCGGCCCGCTGATTCCGGCCTGCTGGAACATCTGCTTGTTGTAGTAGAGCTCCGGGCCGGTGCCGAACGCCGGCACGCAGTAGAGCGTTCCCTTCACGGTGCACTGCGTCATCGAACCCGACGGCAGGCCTGCGAAGTCGTAGTTCGACGGCGTCAGCGACGTGTTGTTCAGGAACGGCTTGATCGGCGCTGCGCCCTTCAGCGACACATACTGTGGCGAAAGGCTCTCCGGCACCTCGTAGAAGTCGTAGGAGCTGTCGTGCCCGGTCTGCGCCGCCTGCAGCTTCGTGAGGATGCTCGCCTCAGGGATCTCCTGGAAGTTAACGGAGATCCCGGTGTCCTTGGTGAACAACGCGAGCTGCGTGTGCTGGTAGTCGTACAACGGATTGGCCGCAGTCCAGACCGTGATCTGCTTAGCAGCAGCTGTCGCCCCAGACGTTGACGATGACGAGCCCGAGCTCGAGCCGCTCGAGCTACAGGCCGCGAGGGCCAGGCTGGCGACCGCCAGGGCCGCTGTGACGCATCGTCTTCGAGACCATACGGACCCCATGGATGCCTCCAGGTAAATCAGTAAGATTGATGACAACTGACGATTGACGATAGGTTCATTCCGTTACTACACCCCGTCTCAGCCCAAAACAAGCAATATGGCTGTAACATAACCATCACATGCAGATCTTGTGCTGATCAGCGATAAGGCCGTAGAACTTCCGGCAGAAGCCATGTTTCCCTGAAGGATCTACTGCTACCTCGGCTCGGCTCCGGCGCGCCTGGTGGCGGAGTCTGCGGGGCACCAGCAGGCTGTACGGCACAGCAGCCATCCACGTGGTTACTTGCCAATGACTGCTTGTTGACAATCTCCAGTGGGGCAGCGTGCCCGGTAGCGGACGGACCGAGCTGACGACGCCCCCGGCCCCGGATCCGGACCAGACTCAGGAGAGCAGGAACGTCTCGGCCATCGCGCGCGCACTGCGTGAGGGAGCCGGCGAGGGTTCCGGTTCGAACAATCGCGAGCAAATGCGGTTATAGGCGGCGCTGACATGCTCTGCCACCGCAGCGGCGGCGACCGACTCGCGACCCGAGCGAATCGCCTCCAGCAACTGCCTGTGCTCTTCGACGACAGTCGCGCGCCAGTCTGAGGGGGCCGGCTTGCGCGAAAGCATGCACCAGTACACCTGCGTGCGGATGCTGCACCAGCTCTCGTAGAGACGCTCGTGGTGAGCGGCCTTGAATACATTGTCGTGAAAACCCAGGTCCAGACGCCCGCCGACGGCATCCGTCGGTTTCCTGCGCATGCCGACCCTCAGCTCGGCCAGCGACTCCTCGAGCGCGTCCAGGTCAGCGGGCTCGCCGCGCCTGATGGCTAGCCGGATCGCCAGCGCCTCGAGCGCCGAGCGCAGACTGTAGATCTCGCCGACGTCCTCGATGGACAGGCGAGCGACGGTGGCACCCCGGTGCGGGGCCAGGTCGACGAGCCCTTCGCGCTGCAAGATGAGCAGCGCCACCCGGACCGGCCCCCGGCTGACCTCGAGCATTTCCGAGATCTCGTCCTCGCGCAGGTGCTGGCCAGGGTGCACCTCGTCATCGAGGATGGCCTGCCGCAGCCTTTCGGCGACGACCTCACCCAGCGAGACCCGCGCCGCAGGCGCGGCCCGCAACAGGGTGGAATCGGACGGGGCGGAGTCCAGCCCGCGCCCGGGTCCGGATTGGTTGCGGAAATTCGCCTCGGTCCGCTTCACGGGATCCTCAGACTGACATCGTTACCTGTTAACACCGAACACAATACAGGTTGGCCCGGTTTGCCCCCCGGCTGCGAGCGACGGCGGTTACCCGGCAACGGCATCGCGCAGGGCCAGAGCGTCGAGGACCTCGTCCGTGAGGTAGTCCGCCCGGCTCATGAGCGGCTCGCGGACCTGGCCCAGCTCGACGCTGTGCAGGTAGGTGGCGATCTGTTTGAACGCCGCGATCCACTCCATGCCCGGCGCGCAGCTGAGCACCGCCGCTTGCACGCGGAGCACGATGGCGAGCAGCCGGTTCGCCTCGGCGTCGTCGCCGGCTCGCGCGGCCGCGCAGATGCGGGCGAGCTCAGCGGGCAGCAGGTTGCCCATACCCGCGATGGTGCCGGACGCCCCTCCGCGCACGGCATCGATGATGACCGGCTCGGCGCCGACCATCACTGACTTACCGGCATCGAGCACGGCCCGGGTGTACGCCAGATCACCGCCGCTGTCCTTCGCACCCCACAGGTCGAGGTCGGCGATCACGCGCATCGGGACCGCGGGCGCGAGTCCGGGTATGTGATAGGCCATCAACGGTATGCGCGCGGCCCGGGCCATGACCTCGAAGAAGCGCAGCAGCCCGTCGCCGTCACCGCGGCTCTCCCGGAAATAGAACGGCGGCAGCACGAGCACCGCCGCGAGCCCCAGGTCGTCGTAGGCCCGCACGCAGCGCACGGCGTCGGTCGCCGAGTTCTCAGTGACCGATCCGATCACCTCGACCGCCGGCAAGTCCAGCGTGAGCGCGCGCGCCGCGGCGATCTTCTCATCGACGCTGATCGACGGGCCCTCGCCGGTGGTCCCGAAGAGCATGACTCCCCGGGCACCCTGCGTCACGGTCCACGCGCAATGCGCCGCCAGCGCGTCGCGATCGACGTTGCCGGAATTGTCAAAGGGAGTGACAACCGGTACGAAGAGGTCCTCGATCAAATGGGTCTCCCGGGCTCAGATCGGTCGCTTCAGCCAAACTGCACGCTTCAGCCAAACTGCACTAGTCGAGCTCGCGAGGAAGCCTGGCTTACTGCCCGACTGAAACGTTATGACCTCGCATATCATAGACTGTTGACAATTGTCGGCTGATGTTAGACTCTCGGCCGGTGGGCCGTCAACGGACGGGCACCGCATATGTCGATGGAGTTGAGTCCTTGGCCGCGTATCCGACCGTCGTCATAGCGGCGGGGATCTTTCCCGCCCCCAGCCGGATCGTCGAGCATTACGGGAGCGCCTGCACCATCGCGTTCGCCGACCTCTCGAGCGCGGAAGCGATCGCCGCGGGCACGGCACGCGCCGACGCAGTGGTCGTCGCGACCCAGCGGCTCGACCTCGATCGGCTGGCCGCGCTGGCGAACAGCGTGCGGGTGATCGGGCGGGCCGGCGTCGGGCTGGACGCGATTGACCTGGACGCCGCCAAGCGGCTCGGCATCGGCGTGATCAACCAGCCGACGTACGGCGCGCTCGAGGTCGCGAGTCACGCCGTCGGCCTGATGATCGCCTTGTACCGAAAGTTCAGGGCCGCGGACAGCTATGTCCGCGCCGGCTGGGCGGGTCCACTGTCGCTCTCACCGATGCAACCACTCGACGAGCTAACTCTCGGGCTGGTCGGTTGTGGCAATATCGCGACGGAGGCCGCACGCATGTGTGCACCGCTCGTCGGCCGTATCCTCACCTTCGACCCGTTCGCGGCCGAGATCCCGGCCTTCGTCGAGCGGGTGGATAAGCTCGATGACCTGCTGACCCAGAGCCAGCTGCTGAGCCTGCACCTGCCGCTGACGGCGCAGACGCGGGGCTTGCTCGGGGCCCGTGAGCTCGCCCTGCTCCCAGACGGCGCGGTCGTCGTCAACGTCGCTCGTGGGGGCATCCTCGATGAGGATGCGCTCGCCGGGGAACTGAATTCGGGACGTCTCGGCGGCGCCGGGCTCGACGTGTTCGCGCAGGAACCGCTGCCGAGCGACTCGCCTCTGCTGAGCACGCCGAACACGCTCCTTAGCCCGCACGTCGCCGGATATTCCGAGCGGTCGTCCTGGCGGCTGGCGAGCTGGACTATTGACGATGTGCTCAGCTACCTGGCCAGCAGCTCTATCGGGCACGGCAAGGTCGTCGTCAGCGGCACCCGCTGATGGCAGACCGCTCAGGTTATGGTGGGGTTAGCACGTGGTTGCGCCTAGGGTTCCGCCGGCTGTCCGCCAGCTGACAACCACAATCAGGACGGCCGGGGCGACCTGATCATTCACGTGACGGGATAAAAGCCCTGAGGGCTCCATTTCAGCCTGCCTGAGGAGCCCCGTTGGACCCGTCGACCGCCCTCCCCCTCGCCGTTACCCTGGCCGTCTTGCTGGCCGCGATCACCCACGCGGTCTGGAACGCCATCGCGCACGGGATCAAGGACCAGACGCTCGCCTTCGCCCTGATCGGCGTGGGCAGCATCGTGGTGGCGATCCCACTCGTCATCGTGGCCGCGATGCCCCGCGCGGCCTGCTGGCCGTACCTGCTGGCCTCGGTGGCGATTCACATCTTCTACAACCTGCTGCTCATGCAGTGCTACCGGCTGGGCGAGTTCAGCCAGGTCTACCCGCTGGCCCGCGGCACTTCTCCCCTGGTTGTGACGATCCTGGCCGCGATCTTCGTGCACGAGCACCTCGCCTGGCCGCAGATCGCCGGGGTCCTGATCGTCTCGGCCGGGCTGGCCACGCTGGTGCTGGCCGGGCGGCGGCCCGGCCGGGCCGCTTTCATGGCCGCCGTTGGCACCGGCCTGACCATTGCCGCCTACACCACAGTCGACGGAGTCGGCGTCCGGGCGTCGGGCAGCCCGGTCGGCTATATCGGCTGGATGATGATCCTGGAGAGCCTGTTCGTGCCGATGTTCGCGGCCGTCCGCCGACGGGAGGTGCTGCTCAAGCAGCCCCGGCGAATCCTGCTAGCGGGCCTGGCCGCGGGCGCGCTGAGCGTGCTCGCCTACGGCCTGGTGCTGTGGGCCCAGACCCGGGGTGCGCTGGCCCCGATCGCCGCGCTGCGCGAAACCAGCGTCATCTTCGGGGCGATCATCGGGACGCTGGTCTTCCGCGAGCCGTTCGGCCGGAGCCGGATCGCCGCCACCGTCCTGGTCGCGGCCGGCATCGCCGTGCTGAACTTCGGCTAGGCCGCTGGGGCGCGGCAGGCGAAAAACCATGGCGAGGCCGCCCGGGGGCGATGTTAACGTGAGCCAGGTGCCAGCTCAGGACGGCGCCGACGGCGAGCCGCCAGCCGGGGAGGAAACGCCCCACCGCGGGCTGTGGCCGGACCTGACGCCGTGGCGGTCCTCGCGGGGCTTCCGGCTGGTCTTCGCCAGCCGGACGGTGACCGGGCTCGGGACCCAGGCCCTCGAGGTCGGCCTGCTGGTCCAGGCCAAGCAGCTCACCGATTCCCGCTGGTCGTGGAACTGCTCGGGCTGACCGAGCTGGTGCCGCTGCTGTCGTCCATCCTTCGACGCCACCTTGCCGCGGCTGGTCGGCCGGGAGCAGCTCACGGCCGCGGCCGCGCTGATGTCCCTGTCGCAGAACGCGATGTTCCTGCTCGGCTCGTCGCTGGGCGGGATCCTCGCGGTGACACCGGGCCCGTGGCTGGTCTACGGCCTGGACGCGGCGGGCCTGGTCATCTCGTTCGCCTTCCTGACCGGGCTGGATCCGCTGCCGCGGGCCGTCCGGGCCGAGGACGGCGACGCCGCGGAGCCGGGCTCGCCGCTGCGCCAGATCACCGCGGGCCTGCGCTACGCGGTACAGCGGCGGGACCTGCTCGGCTCCTACCTCGCCGACCTGGCCGCGATGAGCTTCGCGTATCCCAACGCGCTGTTCCCGTTCATGGCGGCCGAACTGCATGCCCACGGCCTGGCCATCGCGCTGTCCGCCGCGACCTGGGGGCTGGGCGTCGCCGGGTTCGGCCTCTCCCCCGGCATCTACCTGGCCCTGGGCTGCCTGGTCGTGGCGGGCGGCGCCGACATGATCAGCGGGATCTTCCGGGAGACGTTGTGGAACCAGACCATCCCGGACGAGCTGCGCGGCCGGCTGGCGGGGGTGGAGCTGCTCAGCTACGGGCTGGGACCCCCGGCCGGCCAGTTTCCTTCCGGTGTCGTCGCGAGCCTGGTCTCCAGCCGGTTCTCGCTGGTCTCGGGCGGCCTGGCCTGTGTAGCGGCAGTTGCCGCGGTGGGAGTGCTGTTGCCCAGCTTCGTTCGGTATGAAGCGGCACCCGCCCGGACATGAGGGGTGCCCGGCGGTGCAGGGTTCCGCCGGGCACCGGGCCGGGGTCCATCGGCCTGTTCCTACCTTGGGAACGAAACGAAAGCGGGTTTGGATCAGCACACGGTGACCGCGTTAGTATTTCGTCACACTCGGGACCTCAAGGAGCCCTGCGCAGGAATGGCGTTAGATTCAGTCCAGATCGTCCTAGCGTTCCACTGCTCGCCAGGAGGCCGGCCGCCATGCCCGAGACGACGATTTCTACCGACATCGAGATAGCGGCCACCCCGGAGCGGGTCTGGGCCGTGCTGGCCGACCTGGACGGATACCAGGCGTGGAACCCGGTGTGGCGGCAGGTGTCCGGTCAGCTGGCACCCGGGAACAGGCTCACCATCACCAGCACCCAGCCGGCGACGGACAAGACCCTGACGGTCAAGGTCAAGGTGGTGATCGCCGACCCGCCAGCCAGACTGCGCTGGCGCTCGAACGTCCTCGGGGTTTCCAG
Source organism: Streptosporangiaceae bacterium (assembly GCA_049284535.1). Taxonomy (GTDB): domain Bacteria; phylum Actinomycetota; class Actinomycetes; order Streptosporangiales; family Streptosporangiaceae; genus Palsa-504. The sequence continues at coordinate 1,449 of JBAPYC010000575.1, read as the reverse complement.
CAGCGTGCACTCCTTCATCCTGACCCCGGAAGCCGGCGGGACCCTGCTGGAGCAGAGCCATACCTACCGGGGGCTGTTCACCCGGTTCACGCCCAAGACCATCGACCGCATCCAGTCCAGCTTCGAGGCGATCAACCAGGGCATCAAGGAACAGGCCGAGGCGCGCTTCGCCTGACCGGCAGCTGCCGGTGCAGCTCAGCCGTGTTGCTCAGCCGTGTTAGCTCAGCTGCCGATGTAGCTCATGACGTGCTTGATGCGGGTGTAGTCCTCGAAGCCGTACATGGACAGGTCCTTGCCGTAGCCGGAGTGCTTGAAGCCGCCGTGCGGCATCTCGGCCACGATCGGGATGTGGGTGTTGATCCACACCGCACCGAAGTCCAGCCGCTTGGCCATCCGCATGGCGCGGCCGTGGTCCCGGGTCCACACGCTGGAGGCCAGCCCGTACTGGACGCCGTTGGCCCAGCGAACGGCCTCGTCCTCGTCGGTGAACCGCTGCACGGTGATGACCGGGCCGAAGATCTCGTCCTGGACCATCTCGTCGTCCTGCTGCAACCCGGAGACCACGCTCGGCTCGAACAGGTAGCCGCGGGACCCGACCCGGTGACCACCGGTCTCGACCTGGGCGTGGTCAGGCACGCGCTGGAAGAAGCCCTCGACCCGGGCCAGCTGGCTGGAGTTGTTCAGCGGGCCGAAGTAGGCGTCCTCGACGTCCAGGCCGCCGGTCTTGGTGCCGGCCGCCTGCTCCTTGAGCGCCGCGGTCAGGTCGGTGGCGATGCCCGGGCCGGCCAGCACCCGGGTGGCAGCGGTGCAGTCCTGGCCGGCGTTGAAGTATCCGGCCCCGGCGATGCCCTCGGCGGTGGCCTCGACGTCGGCATCGTCGAAAACCACGACCGGCGCCTTGCCGCCCAGTTCGAGATGGACCCGCTTGAGGTCGTCCGCGGCCGTGCGCGCGACCTCCATGCCGGCCCGCACCGATCCGGTGATCGAGACCATGCTCGGGATCTTGTGCGAGATCAGCTCGCGGCCGGTGTCGCGGTCACCGCAGATCACGTTGAACACGCCCGGCGGGAAAAACTCCGAGGCGATCTCGGCCATCAGCACCGTGGAGACCGGGGTGGTGTCCGACGGCTTGAGCACGACCGTATTGCCCGCTGCCAGGGCCGGGGCGAACTTCCAGACCGCCATCATCATCGGGTAGTTCCACGGGGTGACCTGGGCGCACACGCCGATCGGCTCGCGCCGGATCATCGAGGTGTGGTCCTTCAGGTACTCGCCCGCGCTGCGGCCTTCCAGCACCCGGGCGGCGCCAGCGAAGAACCGGATCTGGTCCACCGAGGGCGGGATCTCCTCTGATCTGGTCAGGGCGACCGGCTTGCCGGTGTTGCGGGTCTCCGCCTCGTCGATGTCGTCGGCGCGCTTTTCGATCGCGTCGGCGTAACGGAACAGGGC
>JBAPYC010000574.1:0-5355 GCA_049284535.1 Streptosporangiaceae bacterium | reverse complement strand
GCCACCCGGTCGCCCGGCCGCGTGGTGCCGCCCTGGGCCCAGCCGTGCTGGTCGTGCTGGCCGGCCTCGGCGTGGCCGCCGCCTTCGCGCCCGCCTGGGACAGCTACACGCTCCGGGCAGCGTCCGGGCAGGTGGAGTCGCTGACGGCCGGCAACGCCTTCGCCAACCCGGGCTGGGTCATCGCCGGGAACGTCATCGTGATGGTGGCGCTGGCCGCGGTGGTCATCGTGGCCGCGCTGTGGCGCCCGGTCCGGCACGGCGCGGCCCTGCTCGCCGGGGCGGCGATCGTGATGGCCGCGCAGGCCGTCTCGGCGCTGGTGCAGGCGGGCGGTTCCGTCTCGCCGACCCAGTTCGGGATTACCCCCGCCGAGGCCTCGCGGATCGGGCTCACGATCAGCTCCGGGCTCACCCCGGCGTTCTGGATCTACTTCGGTTTCCTGGTCGCTCTGGCCGTCTCGTGCGCGTGGATGCTGTTCACCCCGCATGACGTGCCCGGCCGCCCGGCCGCTGCTGGCGCCTACGCCTGGCCTGCGGTCCCCGCGGACGGTCTCGGCGGCGAGCACCGGGACGTCGACGATGACGGGACCGAGGATGAGGACGAGCCGGAGTTCGTGACGGCTCCGCCCGCCGCCGGCCCCCGGACGGGCGGGGACACCGCCTGACGTCCGGGGCCTGACCTCCGGGCCTGACGGTCTGGGGCCTGGATCGTCAGGCCCCGGACCGCCCGCGGGTTGCGTCCGCCCGGCTTCGCGGATTACAAAGGGAGCCGGCCCTGGCCCGCTACGCCGCGGCGGAAGGAACCCTGATGAGCCTGGATTCCAGCTACAAGATCGCCCGTCCTCGCCCGCTGCACCCGGCCGCGGCCGCCCTCGGCCGGGTGCTGGCTCGCACGTGGTCGCTGCCGCCGGCCCGGAACCGGGTCGCGGTCGAGCGTGACGTCCAGGTGCCGATGTCGGACGGCGCCATCTTGCTGGCCGACCACTACCTCCCGGTCAGCGTGGCCGCGGCGGCCACCGTGCTGGTCCGGTGCCCGTATGGCCGGCGGGGCCCGTTCGCCCTGCAGAACGCCCAGCTGCTGGCCGAGCGCGGCTTCCACGTGCTGCTGCAGAGCTGCCGGGGGACGTTCGGGTCGGGCGGTGAGTTCGCGCCGATGCGGAACGAGATGGCGGACGGCCAGGACACCGTGGCCTGGCTGCGCCAGCAGAACTGGTTCGACGGGCGGCTGGTCACCTACGGCGCCAGCTACCTCGGGTTCGTGCAGTGGGCGCTGGCCATAGACCCGCCGCCGGAGCTGGTCGCGGCCGTGGTGCACGTGGGCCCGCACGACTTCGGCCGGGTCGCGTACCGCAACGGCGTCTTCGACCTGTACAACTTCCTCGGCTGGAGCGACATGATGGCGCACCAGGAGGAGGGTGGCATGGTCCGCGGCCTGGCGCGCATGCTGACGGCCGAGCGGCGGCTGCGCCCGGTCCTTGACCGCATGCCGATCGGGGCCAGCGCGCGGGACTACCTGGGCACCGGGGCGACCTGGTTCGAGAGCTGGCTGGAGCATCCCGGCCCGGCCGACCCGTTCTGGGTGCCGCTGCGGTGCGGGGCCGCCCTGGAGCGGATCGCGGTCCCGACCCTGATCGTCGGTGGCTGGCAGGACCTGTTCATCGAGCAGAGCCTCGAGCAGTACCAGGCGCTGTCCGCCCGGGGGGTCCCCACCCGGCTCGTCGTCGGCCCCTGGACGCACATGGACGTCGGCGGCAAGGGCACCGAGGCGCTGACCGAGAGCCTGGCCTGGCTGGACCGCTACGCCGCGCCCGGCCGGACGGTGGCCCGCCGCGATACAGGCGGACGCAATGGGGCCGGCCGGGACGCGGACGGCGCGGCCGGGCCAGAGCACTCGGTGCGGCTGTGGATCGGCGGCGAGGGCGCCGGCCTCTGGCGCGAGTTCGGCAGCTGGCCGCCCCCGGGCTGGGTGGAGCAGCGCTGGTACCTGGGGCCGTACGGTTCGCTGGGTACCCGGGAGCCGGGGCCGGAGGCCGCGCCGGTCAGCTTCCGCTACGACCCCGCCGACCCGACGCCGTCGCCGGGTGGCGCGCTGCTGGCCCTGCGAGCCGGCGTGCGCGACAACCGGGCCGTGGAACAGCGGCTGGACATGCTGGTGTTCAGCAGCGAGCCGCTGGACGCACCGGTCGAGGTCATCGGCGAGGTGGCCGTGGAGCTATCGGTCACCCGGGACAACCCCGACGCCGACCTGTTCGTGCGGCTGTGCGACGTGGACCCGCAGGGCCACTCGTGTAACGTGTGCGACGGCATCCTCCGGCTGACCGCGGACGACCCGCTCACCGGCCCCGCGCGGATCAGCCTGCTCGGGGCCGCCCACCGGTTCGGTCCCGGGCACCGGATCAGGCTGCAGGTCGCGGGCGGGGCCCACCCGCGGTTCGCCCGCAACCCGGGCACCGGCCAGGTCGACGCGGCCGCCGAGGACATGCTGGCCACCCACTACGACATCAGCGTGGCCGCCGGGCAGCCCTCGGTGCTGATCCTGCCCGCCTGACGCCTCCGGGGCTCGGCGCAGATCTGGCACAGGCCGGCGCTGGTGCGTTAGCGCTGGTAGAAATGCACCTGGCTGTCGTGCATGGTCAGCATCCACTGCGGCGCGCCCGCCAGCCGCGGGTCGGGGTAGGCCTCGCCCTTGGCCACGGCGTCGAGGTAGACGGAGTCTGCGGCGAACCGCCGCCGCATCTGCTCGGCGTCGCCGACGTGACCGTGCCCGGGCACCACCTGGCGGACGCCGACCACCGAGGACAGCCGCTCCAGGCCGGTGCGGTAATCACCGAGCGGGTCGGTCGCCACCGTGTCGAGCAGCGGGATCTCCAGGTCCGAGCACATGTCGCCCGCAACCAGCACCCCGGTGTCCGGCAGGAACACGGCGCCGTGGCCGGGGGCGTGCCCGTCGTGCACGATCACCTGGGCGCCGGGCCCGTCCCAGGGGATGACGAAGGCGTCGAGGGCCGTCAGCCGCCCCACCAGCGGCAGGTCGTGACCGGGGGCTGAGTGCTCGACGCCGTCGATGATGCCGTCCCGCTCGGTTTCGGCGATGGCCACCGCCGCGGGCGCGGCGTACCTCGGCGCGTCCCCCAGCGCGCGGCTCCACAGCACGTGATCCCAGTGCGGGTGGGTCGACCAGGCCACCGCGGGCCGCAGCCCCAGGTCAGCCAGGGACTCCGCCAGCCCGGCCAGGTCCGCCACGGTGACCGCCGGGTCGATGATCAGGCACTCCCCGGAGCCGGGAGCGCCAGTCACCACGGTGGTCGTGGTGGTCGCGTAATCGCTGGTGGCGACCAGCACGCCCGCCGCGATCTCGGTCAGCCGTCCCATGCCCGCGTTATATCACCCGGCTCCAGGCGCACCGGCAGCGCCTCGAGCCCGTGGATCAGCGCGCTCGGCCGCCAGCGCAGCGACCCGGCGGGCACCGCCAGCTGGATCGAGGCGAATCTGCCCAGCAGCGCGCCGAAGGCGATCTCCGCCTCCAGCCGGGCCAGCGGCGCCCCCAGGCAGTAGTGGATGCCGTGGCCGAAGGCCATATGCCCGGAGGCGTCCCGGCCGATGTCGAGCCGGTGCGGATCCAGGTACCGGGCCGGGTCGTGGTTCGCCCCGCTCAGCGCCACGAGGACGACCTCGCCCGGGCCGATGGCCGCGCCGCCGAGCTCGATCACCTCGGTGGCGAACCGGGGAGTGGCCACGTTGACCGGGCTGGCCCGCCGCAGCAGCTCTTCGGCGGCGCCGCCCAGCCGGGCGGGGTCCGCCCGCAGCCGGTCCAGCTCAGCCGGGTTGAGCAGCAGGTCGAGCACGCCGTTCCCGATCAGGTTGACCGTGGTCTCATGCCCCGCCACCAGCAGCAGGAAGGCCATCGACACCAGCTCGTTCTCGGTGAGCCGGTCTCCGCCCGCCGCCCCTTCCCCCTGCTCCCGGGTCGCGATCAGCGCCGACAGCAGGTCGTCGCCGGGCTCGCGCCGCTTGGCGGCCAGCAGGTCCCGGAAGTAGGTGACCATGGCGGTGGCGTGCACACCGAACACCTCGGGCGGCACCGTGCTGGAGACGATCGAGGCCGACCAGACCCGGAAGTCGTCCCGGTCGGCGGCGGGCACGCCCAGCAGCTCACAGATCACCGTGATCGGCAGCGGGAAGGCGAACGACGCCAGCAGGTCGACCTCGCCCCGGGGCGGCATGGCGTCCAGCAGAGCGCCGGCGATCGCGGTGATGCGGGGCCTGAGCTGCTCGACCCGGCGCGGGGTGAACGCCTTACTGACCAGCCGGCGCAGCCGCCCGTGGTCCGGCGGGTCGCTGTTGAGCATGTGCGCGTCGAGGAAGGCGAAGACCGAGCCAGGCTCCGGACGCCAGCCCGGCGGGCTCTTGCACAGCCGCGGATCAGCCAGCGCGGCCCGGGTCTGCGCGTACCCCGTGACCAGCCAGGCCGGCATCCCGCCCGGCATGATCACCTTGGCGACCGGCCACCGGGCCCGCATCCGCTCGTGCACCGCGTAGGGATCCTGGAAGTAATCGGCACCGAGATGCTCGTACGCCGTCTGCGGCACGGTCATGGCTGCTGCCCTCGTCTCGGCGCGCCCGCTTAAGTAATAACGTGTACATCGTAAGGGAATCTCCGGGGGCCTTCCCGCCCGGGCCGCGGGCCGTTCCCGGCTCAGGCGTGACGGCCACCAGTTCCACCGCCCGATGAGCACTACCGCCGACGGCACGAGCAGTGTCCGCACGCCGAACGTGTCCATCAGCACGCCCAGCGCCAGCCCGACCCCGACGTCCACGATCGTCCGCACGTTCTGCGTGCCGGCGCTGCCCGAGCCGACCACGGCCAGCACCCCGAACGTCCCGGCCAGCACCAGCCCGGACGAGGTCACCGTGGTGCCGGTGACGCGCAGCGCCTGCCCGACGGCCTGCCGCAGCGGCAGGTGCTGAGCTTCCTCGCGGATCCGGGTCATGACCAGGATGTTGTAGTCCTCGCCCAGCGCCAGCAGGAACATGAACAGCAGGAACGGCAGGATGAAGGTCAGCCCGGGCTGGCCGGCCGCCTTGACGAACACGAGCACGGTCAGCCCCAGGGCCGAGAAGTAGGACAGCACCACCGAGACGATCAGGTACAGCGGCGCGATGAGCGAGCGCATCACGACCGCCAGCAGGACCGCGATCACCGCGATGGCGATCGGGATCACCGTCCGCAGGTCGCTGTCGGACAGCTGGGCCACGTCGGAGGTGAAAGCCGCCTGCCCGGTCACGCCAGAGGCGGCCGCCCCGGCCAGCCGGGCGGCCCGGTCCGCCGCGGCCCGGATCGCCGGCACGGCCTGGGCC
>JBAPYC010000573.1:0-5328 GCA_049284535.1 Streptosporangiaceae bacterium | reverse complement strand
GCATGGCGCCGTCAGCGGCCAGGCCGCTGACCGGGTCGGTCAGGGCGGCCACGTGCCGGGTCAGCCGCGGGTCGAGCCACGGCTCGCCCAGGTAGGGCGGGTAGATGGTCAGGCGCTCGCGCAGGGTGAAGCCGGCCGCGGCGGTGCGCTCGGCCAGCTCGTCAATGGCCGGCCAGGGGCGCTCGGGGTTGACGTGGTCCGGGGTGAGCGGGGACACGCCGCCCCAGTCGTCGATGCCGGCCCGCAGGATCAGGTCGTACTGGGCGCCGACCAGGTTGGGCGGGGCCTGGATGCGGGCCTTGGACCCCAGGACGAGCCGGGTCACGGCGATGGTGGCGGCCAGGTCCTCGAGCTCGGCGTCGGGCACGTCGCGCATCTTGGTGTCCGGCTTGGCCCGGAAGTTCTGCACGATGACTTCCTGGATGCCGCGGTACTCGCGGGCGACCTTACGGATGGCGAAGACCGACTCGGCCCGTTCGGCCAGGGTCTCGCCGATGCCGATGAGGATGCCGGTGGTGAAGGGGACGTTGCTGCGGCCGGCGTCCTCCAGGACGCGCAGCCGGACGGCCGGGTCCTTGTCCGGGCTGCCGAAGTGCGGGGCCCCCTTCTCGGCGAACAGTCGGGTGGCCGTCGTCTCCAGCATCATGCCCATGGACGGCGCGACCGGCTTGAGGCGCTGGAAGTCCTGCCAGGACAGCACGCCCGGGTTCAGGTGCGGGAGCAGGCCGGTCTCCTCCAGCACGCGGATGGCCATGGCCCGGACGTAGGACAGGGTGTCGTCATAGCCATGCGCGTCGAGCCACTCGCGGGCCTGGCGCCAGCGGTCCTCGGGCTTGTCGCCCAGGGTGAACAGGGCCTCCTTGCAGCCCAGGGCGGCGCCCTCGCGGGCGATCGCCAGGACCTCGTCGGGCTCCAGGTACAGGCTGTGCAGCCGGTGCGGGACGGTGGCGAACGTGCAGTAACCGCAGCGGTCCCGGCACAGCCGGGTCAGCGGGATGAAGACCTTGCGCGAGTAGGTGATGATGCCGGGGCGGTTCGCGGCCTCCAGGCCGGCGTCGCGGGTGCGGCTCGCGTATTCCAGGAGTCTTTGCAGGTCCTCGCCGCGGGCGTGCAGCAAGATCGTGGCCTCGTCCGGGTCGAGCGTCTTGCCGTCCCGGGCCCGGGCCAGGGTCCTGCGCAGGGCCGACGCCGGGGGAACTTCGGGAACCTCGCCGCGGGAATCGCTCATGCCTGAACACTACGCGGCAACCTTCGCCGCTATTCCCGGGCGCCCCCGATGCAACTAGCGACTGCAGCTAGAACGAGCGGTAGTCGCGGACGGGCATCCGCGGGCCGCGGCGCGGCGGGCTGCCGCCGCCCAGCTCGATGAGCCGGGTCACCCGGTAGCGCTGCCCGGCGTAGGGAGCGAGCAGCTCGAGCATGGCGGCGTCGTCGGTGATCCGCCGGGCCAGGGTCCAGCCGACCGCCTTGGGCAGGTTGTAGTCGCCCACCGAGACCGCATCCGGGTCCCCGGCCGCGCGCTGCCGGATCTCGGCCGAGGTCCACGGCCCGATGCCGGGCAGGGAGCGCAGGCGGCGGTCGGCTTCGGCCGACGGCAGGTCGAGCGTCTCCTCCAGGCGCCCGGCGACCTCGGCGGCGGTGATGATGGTGCGGGCCCTGACCCCCTCCACGCCGGCCCGGTGCCAGTCCCAGGAGGGAATCCGCGCCCAGGTCCGGGCGGCGGGGCAGACCCGCATGCCGTTCGGCGCGGGGCCAGGTGCTGGTCCGCCGTGCTTGCCGACCAGGTAACGCCAGGCGCGGTGGGCCTCCAGGCTGACCACCTTCTGCTCCAGCACGGCGGGGACGAGCGCCTCGAACAGCCGGTCGCTGCGGCCCACCCGCATCCCCTCGTAGCGGAGCACCAGCTCGGCGACGATGGCGTGGTGCACGGCGAAGCCAGCCGGGTCGTCGGCGAAGCCCAGCTGGGCCGGCACGTGGTCCAGCAGCCAGCCCGCGCCAGGCCCCCAGGCCCGGGCGAGGATGCGCGTGCCGCGGCCCGGCTGCGCACCCTGAGCGGCCTGGGTCTGCCGGGCGCTGAGCCGCAGCGTGGCCGGGCCGTCCGGGGTCAGGGACGTGCGCCATACGGCGCCGGACTCATCGACGCGGTAGGCGGGGTCGCCGGGGCCGCGGGAGTGCACCGAGAGCGTGCGCCGGACGTCGAGCGGAAACGGGACCACCCAGTCGCGCTCCTGGCCCGGCTCGGGCGCGGGGCTGCGGGCTGGCCCGGGCGGCCGGACCAGGGCAACCGGGAGGACCGCGGGAGCCGGGAGGACCGCGGGAGCCGGGATGGCCGGCGGCGCTACGGGGTCCGCGGTCACGGCCGGGCCTCTCGCGTCGCCGTCACACGTCGCTGGAGAAGCGGACCGAGGTCGGCTCGAGCCGGGTTTCCGGCCAGATGCGGATGCCGTGGGTCAGCTCGTTGCCGGACCCGATGAACGCGCCATCGCCGATCACCGCGCCATCGAGCACGGCGCCCGGCGCCACCACCGCGCCGCGGCCGAGGACCGAGTCGCGGACCACCGCGCCGTCGCCCACCTGAGCGAAGTCGAACAGCACGCTGCCGGCCACGGTTGCCCCGGCGGCCACCGAGGCGCCCCGGCCGATCACGGTCCCGGCGGACAGCTCGGCGTCCGGCGCCACGGTGGCATCGGCCAGCAGCAGCGCGGGCTGCCCGGATCCGGCCAGGGGGGGCACGGCCGGGGCCGGCAGCTTGCCGAGCACCAGGTCGCAGGAGCCGCGCACGAACGTCTCCGGTGTGCCGACGTCGAGCCAGTAGGCCGACTCGGCGTAGCCCATGACCAGCTGGCCGGACTCGATGAGGCCGGGGAAGGTTTCGCGTTCAACCGACACCCGCCGACCGGCCGGGATCTGGCCGATGACGTCGCGGCGGAACACGTAGCAGCCGGCGTTGATCTTGTTGGTGACCGGGTTCGGCGCCTTCTCCAGGAACGCGGTCACCCGGCCGGAGGAGTCCGTCGGCACCACGCCGAACCGGCTCGGGTCCTCCACCTCCACCAGGTGCAGCGTGACCGCGGCATCGGTCTTGACGTGCAGGTCGACCTGGGCACGCAGGTCGTGCCCGGACAGGATGTCGGAGTTGAGCACCACGATGGGGTCGGCCGGGCCGGTGCCGCGCAGCGAGCTGGCCGCGTTCCTGATCCCGCCCGCGGTATCCAGCGGCTGGTCCTCGGTGACGTAGTCGATGGACAGCCCGAAGTCCGAGCCGTCGCCGAACGCCGCCACGAACATCTCCGACTTGTAGCAGGTGGCCAGCACCACGTGGGTGACCCCGCCAACCGCGGCGCGAGCCAGCAGGTGAGCCAGGAACGGCACGCCCGCGGTGGGCAGCAAGGGCTTGGGCGCGGACAAGGTCAGCGGCCGCAGCCGGGTGCCCTGACCGCCGACAAGCAGGATCGCCTCTAGGGGTTCACGCGGCATGGAAAACGAGATTACACGGCGCTGACGTCTGCGGCGGTCTGTTCGGCCGCGCGCCGGTATGAGGCCATGTGCGCCTCGGCCGAGGCGGCCCAGGTGAACTCCTGGGAGCGGGCGTATCCGGCCTCGCCGAGGGATTCCCGCCGGGCCGGGTCGTCCAGCAGCGCGCGCAGCGCGTCGCGGATGGCCTCGCCCTCGGGCTCGGTGTAGGCCACCGCCTCGCCGCCGACCTCGGGCAGCGAGGTGCAGTGCGTGGTCAGCACCGGCGCCCCGCAGGCCATGGCCTCCAGCACCGGCAGGCCGAAGCCCTCACCGCGGCTGGGGAAGGCCACCACCTCGGCCCCGCCCAGGAATCCGGGCAGGTCGGAGAAGCGCAGGTAGCCGGGGCGGATCAGCCGCAGGTGCGGCGGGACCGCCGCCACCGACGCGTCCACCTCCTCGCTCCAGCCCCCGCCGCCGCCGAGCACCAGCGCGGGCGGATCGTCGAGGTCGGCCACGGCCGCGGCCCAGCCGGAGATCAGCGAGGCCACGTTCTTGCGCGGCTCGAGCACGCCGAGGAACGCGATGTAGGGCTTGCCGTGCAGGCCGAGGCGGTTGGAGACCTGGGTCACCTGCTGCGGGTCCGGCCGGTGGAACAGCCGGTGGTCCACGCCGTGGTAGGCCACGTCGATCTTGGTCGGGTCGGCGCCGAGCACCCGCTCCAGCTCGTCCTTGGTTGCCTTGGACGGCACGATGAGCCGGGCCGCACGGCGCGCGGCCGTGCGGATGGCCGACTTGAAGAACATGGCGCCGACCGGGCTGTACAGCTCGGGCTCGGTGAAGAAGGTGACGTCATGCACGGTGACCACGGTGGGCCGTCCCGGGCGCAGCGGCATCGAGTAGTACGGCACGTGGATGACGTCGGCGTTGACCTGCTGGGCCACCACGGGCAGCCCGCTCTGCTCCCAGGCCAGCCGGGCGGAGCGGTGCGAGAGCGCCGACGGGCCGGTCACCACGCGAGCGTGCGGCGCCAGCCGCCCATAGCGCTCCTCGTCCGCGCGCTGGCAGACCACGGCGAGATCCTGGCCCGCCACATCGAGCGCGCCGATGAGCCCGTCGACGTACCGGCCGAGCGCCCCCCGGTCGGCTGGCACGTCGGTCGCATCAACTAGTACGCGAGGTGCCACGACCGCACTTGCTCCTTCCCTGGGCCACCCGGGCAGGCTGGCAAAACAGAGCACGCGTCAACCGCACGGCCCCGGCACGCCTTCGTGGATGTCCCGTCAATGATGAAGCCTACGCCCTTGCCGCAGGCTGTTGGCCGCGCGTGGCCCGGATGAGAACGATCGCACCGCCGTCGCCCTGTGCGCTCCGGTCCGAGGCCGCGACCAGGGGCAGCGCGGGCGCGGCCGCGTTGAACCCGATCTTGCCCCCATGGGCGGAAAGTCCCAGGTACATGTGCTGCGCCCACTGGCTGCGGAACTGGTACTGATGCTCGGTCACGGTCAGCCCGCGGGCGGCAAGCAGTTCGGTCAGCTCGCCGTGCGTGTAGGTGCGCTTGACGTGGTAGCGCTCGCAGTGGGCGCGGTAGAGGTTGGGCCACTGTTCGGCCAGGGTTAGCGTGTCGGCCGACATGACCAGCTCCCCGCCGGGGGCCAGCACCCGGGCCATCTCGTCCAGGGCGCGCTCGCCGTCGTCGAAGTGCTCGATGGCGCAGACCGACATGACCCGGTCGAAGGTCCCGTCCGCGAACGGAAGCTGGAGCGCGTCGGCGTTGACCAGCCCGGGCGTGGCCGCCAGCGTCTGGCCGCGCAGGAGCTTGTGCTGCGCGATGTCGAGCGCGACCGCCCAGGCCCCGCGCCGCCGCGCCTGGGC
>JBAPYC010000572.1:0-28597 GCA_049284535.1 Streptosporangiaceae bacterium | reverse complement strand
GCCGCTCGTCGATCCGCGGCGCCCCGGCCGGCCGTCCGCCGGTCAGCGCGGCCGCGAAGGCCCGCTTGAAGGCCTGGTACTCCCGGTAGCGGCACTCGCCGCAGGGCCGGTGCCCGGCCGCCAGCCCGGTCGCCTCGTCCAGGAAGTACAGCTCGGTCAGCCGGCCGGGCTGCCACTGCCGCCTGCGCCGCCCCTTGAACGACAGCACGCAGATGATCCAGGCCCGGCCGCGCGAGTACCGCGCGATCTCACCGTGCCGGTCCAGCAGCGCACCCCGGTTGCCCCAGAACAGGCCGCGATCGGGCACGGCGATCAGCTCGCCGTACGGCGTGACCCGGTTCTGCCGCGGCATGCCCGCACCTCCCGATGGCTGCTCACCCGGCTACCACATTCTCGGCCCATGACGCTGCGGCCGCCATCGAAGGATGCGCACCTGCCCGGTACGGTGGGCCCATGACCAGCCAGGACGCCTTCGAGGCCGGAACGGCGGCCGAGCGTGTGGTCGCGACCCTGCGCCCGCTGGCCTCGGCCGAACGGGCCGTGGCAGAGAAGGCCTACCTCAAGAGCGACCTGACTTTCCTGGGCGTCGGCGTCCCCGCCGTCCGCGCCGCGGTCACCGACGCGGCCCGGTGCTACGGCGACCTCGGCCGGGCCGCCGTGCTGGCCTGGGCCCGCGCCCTGTGGGGCGTACCCGTGCACGAGCGGCGGAGCGCCGCCATCGAGCTCCTGCGCCGCTACGTCGCCGTCCTGCAACCCGATGACCTGCCCCAGCTGGAGGCCTGGGTTCGCGAGTCCCGCAGCTGGGCCTACGTCGATCCGCTGGCCGGGGACGTCGCGGGCGCGATCGCGCTGCGGCACGGCGGTGCCTGGCCGCTGATCGACGCCTGGGCCGCCGACCCGGACTTCTGGGTCCGCCGCTCGGCCCTGCTCACCCTGCTGCCCGGGATCAGGCGAGGCCAGCCCGACCCGGAGCGGTTCGAGCGGTACGCCACGCCGATGCTGGCCGAGAAGGAGTTCTTCATCCGCAAGGCGATCGGCTGGGTCCTGCGGGAGACCGCCAGGAAGGACCCGGCCTACGTCGCCGCCTGGACCCGGGCTCACCTGGACCAGATGTCCGGCGTCACGTTCCGCGAGGCCGTCCGGCGGCTGCCCGGGCCGGACGCCGCGGCTCTGGCCGCGGCCTGGTCCGGAAGGTCAAGATCTTCAGGCCGAACGGGCGGGGTGGGCCGCCCGGGCGGCACCTGATCGCCACTGTGCCTCGGCCGCCCCGATGGGCGTGCACGGCGGTCCCTGGATGAAGGGCCAGATCTCCTCGGCGATGCAGCGCCAGTCGGCGGTCGCGGACAGCTCACCCAGCAGGGCGAACAAGCCGAGGTTGATCCGCTGCAGGATCACATACGACCGCGGGATCTCCACGTAGGCCGCGAGCGGGCTGCGGAAGTCGAAGAACCTCCTGGTCACCGCCGTGGCGTAGGCACTCGTCATGGTGCGCGGGCCCCGCTCGCGGACGGTGTCGTAGAACAGCGCCATGTGCTCGACGATCATGTCAGTGGGCAGCGGCGCGCCGGCCATCAGGAACCCGGCGTCCTCCATGGCCCGGCGGAAGGCCTCCGGGTCGTCATCCACGCACAGGTGCTTGACCATCTCCACCAGCGGCTTCAGCTCATCGTCGGTGAAGAACTTGACCAGGCCGAAGTCCAGGAAGGTGACCCGGCCGCCGCCATGGAACAGGTAATTGCCCGGGTGCGGGTCGCCGTTGAACGCGTGCATCTCGTACAGGCTGCGGAACACGAACCGGTAGATCGTCTCCGCGGCCAGATCCCGCTCGGCCTGGGACCAGCTGGTGAGCTCGGCGAACCGCGCGCCGTCGGCCAGGTCGCTGGTGACCACCCGGGCGGTGCAGAGCCCAGCCACGACATCGGGGACGTTGATGAAGGGGTGCCCCCGGTAGAAGTCCGCGAACATCTGCTGGTTGCGGGCTTCGCGGACGTAGTCGAGCTCCTCGGTGATGCGGTCCCGCAGCTCGCCCAGCAGCGCCTCGACATCCTGGTGCGGCGCGGTGATCTTCAGCATCCGGCGCAGCAGGGCCACGTTGCCCAGGTCGGCCGCGATCGTCTCGGCGATGCCGGGGTACTGCACCTTGACCGCGACCGCCCGCCCGTCCCGGGTGATGGCCCGGTGCACCTGCCCGATCGAGGCGGCCGCGATCGGCTCCGGATCCCAGGTGGCGAAGACCTCCTCGGGCGGCGCGCCCAGCTCCTCAGTGATCACCTGCGCGGCCAGTTCCGGGCTCATCGGCGGCACGCTGTCCTGGAGCCGGCTCAGCGTCCGGCGGGCCGCGGGAGCCAGGCCGTCGTCGACGTAGCTGGCCATCTGGCCCAGCTTCATCAGCACGCCCTTCATCGTGCCCAAGGTGGCCGCCACGTCCTCGGCGGTCTGCAGGGCCAGGTCGTTGCGCAGCTGTTCCCGGTGCTCGCCGGCGGAGGCGAACAGCCGCGGCGCGCTGGTGGCGTAACGCGCGCCACCCCGGGCCACCAGCCGCAGCGCGGTCAGTCCGCGCTGAACCCGCAGCCTCGCCGCCGCGCGGCCGAGCTGCCCGCGCTGATGCCCGCGCAGCAGCGTCAGCGCCGCGATCGATGCCCCGCCCAGGCCTGCCGCCAATGCCAGTCTTCTGGCCCGTCCCGTTTGTATAGCCCGCCCCGTTTGTATGGCCCGTCCCGTTTTTCTGCCCCGCCCCGTCAACCGCCCGTCCCCTCCGACCTCGCCAGACGCATGCGCAGCGTGAGCCGCTGCCGTGCCTCCACTACCCCCGGTTCGCCCATGAACACCGCGTCAAGCACGCCGAGTGCCTGCCGGATCTCGATCCGGCGCTCGTCGGTCAGCGGCGGCGGCTCGGGGTAGCCGTACAGCTCCCGGGCCCAGCCGGGCAGGGACAGCACCGCGGCGTCCCTGATGTCCTGCCAGAGATCGGCGATGTCCTCGTCCAGGCCCGGCGGGTCGAGCAGGTAGCTCATGGATTCCGCGGCCGCGGGCGTGCAGCGCAGCTCGGGCCGGACCCCGTCGATGTAGGCCTGCATGCTGGCCACGCTGCCCGGAATCTGCTGGTGCGGCACCCCGAGCAGCTCGGCCGCGATCCTCATCTCAGCCACGTAGGCGTCTGCCTCGGCGGCGGTCAGCGGCGTGCCGATCAGGTCGGCGGTGGCCAGGCCCGAGTCCACCAGGGCCACGTGCACCCACAGCAGCAGCGCGGGATCACCGGCCGCGTACGGCTGGCCGGTCACCGAGTCGACCCCGGTGACGTGCTCGTGCACGGCCTTGACCCGCTCGGCGGCCCGGGTGGCGCTGGCCCGGTCCCCGAAGGTGACCGTGGCCTCGTACGCCGAGGTGGCGGCCAGGCGGCCGACGGGATCGCGGCGCCAGTCGCTGTGCTGGTCCACGCCGGCCATGGCCAGCGGGTGCAGTGCCTGCATCAGCAGCGACCGCAGGCCCGCGACCGGGGCGGACAGATCCGCGCTGACCCGCCAGGTCACGCTGGCGGGCCCGAAGAACCCCTCGTCGGCCGGCTGGGCCGGCACGGCGCGCACGTAGGCGGCGGCCGACCGCTCCACCAGGCCCGCGACGGTGCCCTCCGACGGCATCATGACCGCAGCCCGGCGAACAGGTCATCCTCAGGCAGCGGGGCGCCGGTGGTGTCGCTGGCCCGGATGAAGTGCTCGTAGCCGAAGGTGGCCTCGGCGACGTCCGGCGGGATCTTGCTGAACCACGACTCCTGGATCTGGCTGCCGTGCGCGAACAAGGCCTCGCGCTTGCGGCTAAGCACCGGCCGGATGTCCACGGTGGTGGTGATCCGCGCCTCGGACGCCGCCGCCTGCTCCAGCTCCTGCGGGGTTGGCTCTTCGAAGTCGGACGTGATCGCGCCAAGCTCGCGCAGCGCGTCCATGATCTTTTTCCAGTCACTGCGGCGCATGGCGCTCAGGTAGAGCTTGTCCACGCCGCTGTCCTTGGCCGCGATCTGCCCCGCCTGGCTGGCGTGCACGTGGTCGGGATGCTGATAAGCACCCTGGTCGTCGTAGGTAATAAGGACCTGCGGCCGGTACTGCGCGATCAGGCCGGATATCCGGGCCGCGACGTCCCCCAGCGGGACGTTGCAGAAGGCATCCGGGCGGTCCTTGTAGTCCCACTCCGGCATGCCGGAGTCGTGGTAACCAAGCATCTCCAGGTTGCTCACCCCCAAGATCGCGCAGGATTCCCGCAGCTCAGCCAGCCGCAGACGAGCGACGGCCTGCTCGTCGTGGCCGTCCTGCCCGGGCTTGATACCGCCCGGGGCGTCGCCGAATTCCCCGTTCGTGCACGTCACGACCACCGTCCTGATGCCCTGCCCGGAGTAGGTGGCCAGCACCCCGCCCGTGCTTGAGGCCTCGTCGTCGGGGTGCGCGTGCACCGCCATCATCGTCAGCTGTTCTGCCATGATCCCAGAGTGCCAGATGGCCAGCCCGTCCCCCGGACGGGTGCTATCTGGGGCACAACCCCCAGATCAGCGCTTGCTGTCCGGCGTCTGGCTAGCTGGAGTAGCGCCGAGGGCGTCCGGGTGCATCCGGTTGTAGTGCTCGGTCAGCACCGTGCTCGCCTGGCCGGGCCGGTGGGCGAGCGTGCGCCCGCATATCTCGCAGCGGGTGACCGGCAGCCGGGACACCGTCACCGGGAAGCGCTGGGATTCTGACCTGCTCATTGGAGCACATCATGCCAGATCCGCTGGCGGGAGAAATCAGCGGGCGACACGCGACGGATATCCCGGTCTTGCTGGGAGGCAGCGAACAAACTGGGATCATGGCAGAGCTCGCTGACGTCAGGCCGGCTGAGCCGGGAGAGGAGGCCGTGCCGCCCGGGCTCGGCCTGATGCGGGACCGCATCGGCGTGTGGCGAGCGCTGCTCGACCGGCCGCTGACGTCGTATTACCTGGTCCTGGGCATCACCACGCTGCTACTCGGGCTCGGGCTGGTCATGGTGCAGTCCACGGCGTCGGTCGCCGACCTGACCGCCGGCCTGTCGCCCTATTCCGACTTCAAGAAGCAGCTGCTTGGCGCGGCCATTGGCATCCCGCTCATGTGGCTGATCGCGAACTCCTCACCGCGCATCTTCCGGGCCTTCGCCTATCCGCTGCTGGCGCTGGCCTTCGTCGGGCTCGGGCTCACCCTCATCCATGGCGTCGGTGTTTCGCAGAACGGCGCGGCCCGGTGGATCTCCATCGGTGGCCAGCAGGTCCAGCCGTCCGAGATCGCTAAGCTCGCCCTGGCCGTCTGGGGCGCCGACCTGCTGGCCCGCAAGGACAAGCACGGTCAGCTGGTCGACTGGCGGCACATGCTGGTGCCGCTCATGCCGGGCGCGGGCCTGCTGTGCCTGCTGGTGATGACCGGCGACGATCTCGGCACCACCTTCATCCTGCTGGTCATCTTCCTGGCCCTGCTCTGGGTCATCGGCACGCCTGGGCGGGTCTACGCCGGCCTGCTGATCCTGATGAGCATGGCCATGGTGCTGATGATCATCTCGGCCAAGTACCGGTTCGAGCGGCTGGTCGGCTACCTGAGCCCGCAGGGCAGCGCCACCGGCACCTACATGCAGGGCATCCAGGGCAAGTACGCGATCGGCTCGGGCGGCATCTTCGGCGTGGGCCTGGGCGCCAGCCGGGAGAAGTGGGGCTGGGTGCCGGAATCGACCAGTGACTTCATCTTCGCCATCATCGGCGAGGAACTCGGGCTAGTCGGCACGCTATGCGTGAGCTTCCTGTACGGCGGGCTGGCCTTCGCCGGGCTGCGCATCGCCCGGCGCGTGCCCGACCGGTTTTGCCAGCTCGGCGCCACCGCGATCACCGCCTGGATCGTCATCCAGGCGGTCGTCAATATCGGCGCGGTGATCGGCGTCCTGCCCATCACCGGCGTCCCGTTGCCGCTCGTCTCGGCCGGCTTGTCATCGTTGCTGGTGACCCTGCTCGCGCTCGGCATGCTGATGGCATTCGCCCGGCACGAGCCAGGTGCCCGCGAGGCTTTGGCCGCACGTGGCCCCGGCTGGCCCCGCCGCGTTCTAAGCTGGCTCGGTCTACCAAAGCGCCGAAGATAACGCGGCGCCACTTCGTGGTGCAGTTCAGGGACGAGGCATGAGGGTACTGCTTGCCGGCGGTGGGTCCGCCGGCCACATCGAACCAGCTCTGGCGCTGGCGGACGCCCTGCGGCGCATTGACCCCGCCGCCGAGGTGACCTGCCTGGGCACCGAACGCGGTCTGGAGACCCGGCTGATCCCACTGCGCGGGTACCCGCTGGAGCTCATCCCGGCCGTGCCGATGCCCAGATCCGTGACGCCCAAGCTGCTCACGGTGCCGGGCCGGCTGGCCGGGGCCATCAACGCGGCCGCCGCCATCATCGACCAGACCCGGGCCGAGGCCCTGGTGGGATTTGGCGGATACGTAGCTACGCCGGCCTACCTGGCGGCCCGGCGCCGCGGGATCCCCATCGTGGTGCACGAGGCCAACCCCAAGCCCGGGCTGGCCAACCGCATCGGGGCCAGGTTCACGACGCACGTGTTCACGGGACATCCGGATACCCAGCTCAGGAACGGCACCTACATCGGCATCCCGATCCGGCGCGAGATCGCCGATCTGGACCGGCTCGGCCTGGGTGACAAGGCCCGCGCGCACTTCGGCCTGCGTCCCGACCTGCCCGTGCTGCTGGTGACGGGTGGCTCGCAGGGAGCCCGCTCGCTGAACGCGGCGGTATTCGGCGCCGCCGGGTGGCTCCGCGACGCGGGCGTCCAGGTGCTGCACATCATCGGGCCGCGCAACGGGCACGATGCCCCGGTCAGCGCGACCGGGGTGCCCTACGTGGCCATGCCCTATATCGACCGGATGGACCTGGCCTACGCGGCCGCGGACTTCGGATTGTGCCGGGCGGGCGCGATGACGTGCGCCGAGCTCACCGCGGTCGGGCTGCCGGCCGCCTATGTGCCGCTGCCGATCGGCAACGGCGAGCAGCGGCTCAACGCGCTGCCTGTCGTGCAGCACGGCGGTGGCCTGCTGGTGGAGGACAAGGACCTGACGGCCGAGTGGATCCGGGACACGCTGCTGCCCATCCTGATCAATATCGACCAGGTGGCGGACATGTCCGAGGCGGCCGCCTCGCTTGGGCGCGGAGACGCCGACCGCCTGCTGGCCGAGGCAGTCGTGAAGATCGCGGACGCGAAGGACATGGGCAGGAGCGCGGATGCTGAAGAGCCTGATAACGCAGGCTGAGCCGGTGCCCGCCCGGCAGCTCGGGCGGGTGCACTTCGCCGGCATCGGCGGGGCAGGCATGTCCGGCATCGCGCGGATCATGCTGGCCCGGGGTATTCCCACCTCCGGCAGCGACGCCCGCCCCTCGGCGATGCTGGAGGAACTGCAGGCCCTCGGCGCCACCGTCCACGTCGGGCACGCGGCCGGGAACCTCGGCGCCCTCGGCGCCAGCGACACGCTGGTCGTCTCCAGCGCCATCCGCCCGGACAACCCGGAGCTGGCCGAGGCTACCCGTCGCGGCCTGCGGGTCATTCACCGGGCCGCCGCGCTGGCCTCGGTCATGTCCGGTCGCCGGGGCATCGCGGTCGCCGGGACCCATGGCAAGACCACCACCACCTCGATGCTCACCACGGTGCTGCGCGAGTGCGGAGCCGACCCCGGCTATGTCATCGGCGGGATCCTCACCGAGACCGGGCTCGGCGCGGAGGACGGCGCCGGCCTGGACTTCGTCGCCGAGGCGGACGAGAGCGACGGCTCGTTCCTGCTGCTGTCGCCCGACATGGCCATCATCACCAACGTCGAGGCTGACCACCTGGACAACTACGCCAGCCTGGCCGACATCGAGGACGCCTTCGCCGATTTCGGCAACCGGGTCACTGGGATGGTGCTGACCTGCGCAGACGACCCGGGCGCCAGGGCCGTGGCAGACCGGCTGGACCCGGCCCGCCTGCGCCGCTACGGTGAATCGCAGCACGCCGATTACCGGCTCATCGACACCCAGGCCCAGGGCATGGCGACCCGGGTCACGGTGGCCGCAGATCGCAGCCCGTTCGGCGAAATCCTGGCCCAGATGACGGTCGGCGTGCCCGGTCACCACAACGCCATGAACGCCACCGCGGCCTTTGCCGCCGCCGTCGAGCTCGGCTTCGCCCCGCCGCGGGTGGCCGCGGCCATCGCGGGCTACCAGGGCGCGCGGCGGCGGATGGAGCTCAAGGGCGAGGCCCGCGGCGTGCGGGTGCTGGACAGCTACGCGCACCACCCGACCGAGCTCGCCGCGGACCTGCGGGCCGCCCGGGACATCACGGATGGGACCGGCCGGGTCATCGCGGTCTTCCAGCCCCACCTGTTCAGCCGGACCCGGATCTTCGCGGCGGAGTTCGGTGCCGCTCTCGGGCTGGCCGACGAGGCCATCGTGCTCGACGTGTACGCCGCGCGGGAAGACCCCGAGCCCGGCGTCACCGGCCGGCTCGTGGCGGACGCCGTTCCCGGCGGCCATGCGCGATTCGTGCCCGATCCGGTCCTGGTCACCGCCCTGGTCGCCAGGATCGCCGAACCAGGTGACCTGGTCCTCACCATGGGAGCCGGCGATATCACCGCGCTCGGCCCGCGCCTGGTCGACGCCCTGGGAGGGCCCGGGGAGTGACCAGACGCAGCGGCTCGTCCAGGGGAGGCACCGTCGCCCCTGACCAAGCCGCTGCTGACAGCCCGGCCGCTGACCCCGGTCGAGCTGCTGACCTCGATGCGGTACCGGATGATCGCCAAGCCGGCGCAGATGAGCCAGTCCAGGATGATGCCCGCCCCAGGTCCCGGCGGCGCCGTTCCTGGCGCACCGCGTTCTTCAGCCTGATCTCGGTCGGCGTGGTGGCCGCCGGGGCCTGGGCCCTGTTCCTCTCGCCCTGGCTGGTGGTCCGCTCGGTGGTCGTGACGGGCAACCACCTGGTGTCCCGGTCGCAGGTCCTCGCGGTGGCCAAGGTCGACCAGGGCACACCCCTGATCCGCGTGAACACCGGCCAGGTGGCCGCCCGCGTCGGCACGATTGCCCAGGTGGCCGGCGTCCACGTCGCCAGGTCCTGGCCAGACCGGCTGGTGATCACGGTGCGCGAGCGGATCCCTGCGATGGCCGTTACACTGCCCAGCGGGGGATATGACCTGGTGGACACGCACGGCGTGCTGGTGCGCTGGGCCGCCCGCCGCCCCGCCGGACTGCCCCTGTTTTCCGCCGCGGCCGACGTCAGCTCGCCCCGCGGTAACCCCGACGTCGCCGCGGCCGCGGCCGTCCTGGCCGAACTCCCGGCTGGGCTGCGGCATTCGGTCCGCTCGGTCACGGCACCCGGTCCCGGTCAGGTGACACTGCACCTGGCCCACGGGGTCACGGTGCTCTGGGGCAGCCCGGGCCAGGCAGCGGTCAAGGCCGAGGAACTGAATGCCCTCTTGCACACACACGCGGCCTATTACGACGTGAGCGATCCCGAAGCTGTCACCACTAAGTTACGTGGGCAGACAGCGCGACTCACCGATCCGCGACACGCTGACCGGTTCGCGCGTGGTTAGTTGACCCGGGTGCCATCCGACCCTACTGTCCGTATCAATCGTGCGGACGGTAAAAACTCTAAATCTTAACCTGAAGGTGAAACCTGATGGTGACAGAACATGCCCTGGCCGTGAATTCCGTGTGGCAGAAACAAAGCAGACGTTTCCCGAGCCCAGAGGCATGATCGGCGGGATTTAAAGCGTCGCCGTGATGACAGAGATTTAACGAGCGGAAAGGTACCCTCCTCGTGGCAGCACCGCAGAACTATCTGGCGGTTATCAAGGTCGTCGGAATCGGCGGTGGCGGCGTCAACGCCGTCAATCGCATGATCGATGAGGGGCTCAAGGGCGTCGAGTTCATCGCGATCAATACGGACGCGCAGGCGTTGCTGATGAGCGACGCTGACGTCAAGCTCGATGTCGGCCGCGAACTGACCCGAGGGCTTGGCGCCGGTGCCAACCCGGACGTCGGCTGCCGGGCGGCGGAGGATCACCGGGAGGAGATCGAGGAGGTGCTCAAGGGCGCCGACATGGTCTTCGTCACGGCCGGCGAGGGGGGTGGCACCGGCACCGGGGGCGCACCGGTCGTCGCGAACGTGGCCCGGTCCCTCGGCGCACTCACCATCGGCGTGGTGACCAGGCCGTTCGGCTTCGAGGGCAAGCGGCGTGTGGTGCAGGCCGAGTCCGGTATCGAGAAGCTGCGCACCGAGGTCGACACGCTGATCGTCATACCGAACGACCGGCTGCTGTCCATCTCGGACCGGCACGTGAGCGTGCTGGACGCCTTCAAGGCCGCCGACCAGGTGCTGCTGTCCGGTGTCCAGGGCATCACCGACCTGATTACCACCCCCGGCCTGATCAACCTGGACTTCGCCGACGTGAAGTCGGTCATGTCCGGCGCCGGCTCGGCATTGATGGGGACCGGCTCCTCACGGGGCGACGACCGCGCGGTGGCGGCGGCAGAGATGGCCATCTCCAGCCCGCTCCTGGAGGCCAGCATCGACGGCGCGCACGGCGTGCTCCTTTCTATCCAGGGTGGTTCGGATCTCGGCCTGTTCGAGATCAATGAGGCCGCCCAGCTCGTGTCCAACTCCGCCGCGGTGGACGCGAACATCATCTTCGGCGCGGTCATCGACGACGCCCTCGGCGACGAGGTACGGGTCACCGTGATCGCAGCCGGCCTGGATCAGGAGCGCACCGGACGGCCCGCTGACGCAGCCGGATCCTCGTTCAGCAGCACCACCGGCGCGGCCCTGCCCGGCCCGGCGTCCGGCAACTCAGCCCCGGCCGGCTCCGGTGCCGCAAGCTCTGGCGCTGTCGGCTCGGGTCCCGCCCCGGTCAGCTCGAGCCCGGCCAGCCCGCCTCCAGCGATCCCCGTCCCGGCCAGCCCCGTCCCGGTTAGCTCTGTGCCGGTTAGCTCTGTGCCGGTTAGTTCTGGCCCAGCCGGTTCCAGCACCGTTAGCTCCAGCCCGGCCCCGGCGCCCGGCCCGTCCAGCTCGGCTCCGTCCACCTCTGCTCCGTTCACCTCTGCTCCGGCCACGCCTGCTCCGGCCAGTCCGGCTCCGGCCAGTCCGGCTCGGGACAGCGCCTTCCAGGCTGGTACGGGCGCTGCCACGACGGCCAGCACGGCCGCGCCGGGCCGCGAGGCGACCGGGTCTGGCCCGGGCATGGCCGCGTACGGCGGCAACGGGACCCCGGCGGCCGGGTCCAGTTCGCTTCCGGATTACATCCGCAACGCCCCGGGCTCAGACGACGCGCCCGCCCCGGCCGCGCCGTCGCCAGAGACCTCCCGGCCCGAGCGGGTTACCGTGGGCGGGCAGGGTCCTGACTCGCCGTCGTACCGGCCGGCGCACGCCGACGGGCCTGGCAAGCCCTTCGATGTCGCCGCCTCCAGGCGCCGCCCCGTCGTCTTCGAGGAGGACGACGACCTGGATGTCCCCGACTTCCTGAAGTGAGCGAGCCGGGCCGGCGGGAGGAACTCGAGCTGCGGCTGGCCGAGGTCCGGGGCCGTATCGCCAAGGCGTGCCAGGCGGCCGGCCGGGATCCGGGCGACCTCACGCTGATCGGCGTGACCAAGACCAGGCCCGCGTCCGACGTGCGCCTGCTCGCTGAACTGGGCCTGCGTGATGTTGGGGAGAACCGGGACGCCGAGGCGGCGCCGAAGGCCGCCGAGTGTGCTGACCTGAATCTGACCTGGCACTTCATCGGGCAGCTGCAGACCAACAAGTGTGCCAGCGTGGTGCGCTACGCCAGCGTGGTGCATTCAGTGGACCGGCTGCGGCTGATCCGGGCGCTCGGCAAAGCCGCGCGTGGCGCCGGGCGCGTGATCCAGGGCCTGATCGAAGTAAGCCTGGACCGCGACCCGGCCCGTGGCGGTGCGCTAGCGGATGATGTACCGGCCCTGGCCGAGGCGCTCGTGGCCGAGGAGGGCCTGGTTCTGGGAGGTGTGATGGCCATCGCTCCGCTTGACATGGAGCCCGCGGCCGCGTTCGCCCGTCTGCTGGACAGCGCCGCGGCCGTGCGGGCCATCAGGCCGGCCGCGACGGTGATTTCGGCCGGCATGAGCGGAGATCTGGAGGCTGCTGTGGAATCTGGTGCAACACACCTGCGTATTGGTACGGCGTTGCTCGGAGACCGAGAGCCCCGTGTCAGGTAATGTCCCACGCGTGAAGCCGAAATGGCTGGCTAAAACGGGTGCAGGCTGGGAGGACTGAAGGATGGCCAGTGCCGTGCGGAAGATGGCGGTCTATCTCGGTCTCGTTGAGGACGAGCATCGTTACCAGGATAGGTACGAGTCCTACGGTGAGTACGAGGATTACGAAGAAGAGGTGGACCGGCCGGAGGTAGCCGACGAGGCGGATGTGCGCGCGGGCCGCGACGACTATGCCGGTTACCAGCCGGCCGACTGGCGGACCGAGCACGTGTCGCAGACGACCGATCTCGCCCGTATCACGACACTGCACCCTCGCACTTACAATGAAGCGCGTACGATTGGTGAGCACTTCCGCGAAGGTACACCGGTGATCATGAACCTGACTGAGATGGTCGATAGCGACGCAAAGCGCCTCGTCGACTTCGCGGCTGGTTTGATCTTCGGCCTGCGCGGCAGTATTGAGCGTGTGACCAACAAGGTCTTCCTGCTGTCGCCTGCGAACGTCGAGGTGACAGCGGAGGACAAGGCTCGCATCGCAGAGCGCGGCTTCTTCAACCAGAGCTAGCCAAGCAGTGACGACGTGACGCTGATCAGAGACCGCCGGCGTGGCCGGCGCTAAGGGCCGGGTGGACTTGTGCAGTACCTGAGGGAAGTCCTCTTTTATGTGCTGACGATCTACCTTGTCATCCTGATCGGCAGGATGATTTTCGGCTGGGTGCAGGTTTTCGCCCGCGACTGGCGTCCGTCAGGCATACTGTTGGTGATCGCCGAGAGTATCTTCACGATTACAGATCCACCACTGAAGTTCCTCCGCCGCTTCATACCACCGCTCCGGCTGGGCATGGTGGCTATGGACCTCAGTTTCATGGTTCTGTTTATCGTGGTTCTGATCCTGCTTGAAGTGGTCGTGCCGCACCTTTGATTCGGGTACCGTCGTGAGGAACACGGTCCAAGTGCGCCGAGGAGACGAGATGCCGCTGACGCCTGCGGATGTGCGGAATAAGCAGTTCAGTACGACCAGGCTTCGGCCCGGCTACGACGAGGAAGAGGTTGACGCCTTCCTCGACGAGGTCGAGGCTGAGCTCGACCGGCTGATCCAGGAGAACGAAGAGCTCCGGGCCAAGCTGGCGGAAGTCCTGCGTGGTGGTAAGTCGGCAGTTCCCGCGCTGAGCTCCCCGCTGTCTGACCCGAAGGCAGACATGATGGCTCCGCCGGAGCAGCCGCCGCAGCGCGAGCCAGAGCGCAGGCAGCCTGAGCCGCAAATGATGGGCGGCATGCCGCACATCGAGGACAACATGGACACGGCCGCGCGCGTGCTCTCGCTCGCGCAGCAGACCGCCGACCAGGCGATCGCGGACGCCCGCCGGGAGGCCGACGAGACGCTCGGCCGCGCCCGCCGCGAGGCGGACGAGGTGCTCACCAAGGCCCGCAGGCAGGCTGAGCAGATCACCGGCGACGCACGGGCCCGGGCCGAGAGCCTGGAGCGCGACGCGCAGGAGCGGCACCGTCAGGCCATGGGCTCGCTGGTCCAGACCCGCGAAGAGCTCGAGCGCCGGGTCGATGACCTGCGTGCCTTCGAGCGCGAGTACCGCAGCAGGCTGAAGGCGTATCTGGAAGGCCAGCTGCGTGACCTGGAAGCGGGTGTCACAGACAGCGGAACCTTCCCGACCATGGGAGCTAGTTCCCAGCCACCTATGCCGGCCGCGCTCGCGCCCTCCGGCGCGCGTAACGGCGGCCAGCCCGGCGGACAGTACGGCGTACCCGAGGTTGTGCCTCACGGGGGCGGGTTCCGCTCCAACGAAGGCGCACCCTCACGCGAGCGCCGCTAGGTCGCGCGAGTACCGATAGAGCAGAAAGACCGCGGGGACTGCTGGGAGATCAACGCCTGTGATTCGCTTCAGTGCGTCTCTCGTAGTCGTCGCGGTCGGACTGCTGATCGCCGGTGTGGTCACGAGCAGGCTGATGCTCGTCTATATCGCGATCGGCGTGAGCGCCCTCGCTCTCCTGGCCCTCGGCATCGGCGCGGCCATCAGCCGGCGTGAGCTGTTCGGTCAGCCCAAGAAGGACGCATCGAAGGCCGGAGAGCCGGGGTCTGCAGAGGCCCCGGTACTCCAGCCCGAATCCTCCGAGCCTGAGCTTCAGGGCGTGGGCCGCCCGGCTTCCGCCGTAGCCGGGTCAGCCGCAGCCGGAGCCGCCATCTGGCCAGCCGGCGCTCAGTCGGCTACTCAGGCCATGGGCTACCTGCCCCCCGAGCAGCCCCGCCCCGAGCAGCCCCGGGGCGGCGAGCAGCGCCCGCGGACCCAGTCAGCACCAGCCCAGCCAGCACCAGCCCAGCCAGCACCAGCCCAGCCAGCACCGACTCAGCCGGCACCAGCCCAGCCAGCACCAGCCCAGCCTTCGGCGACACGGCCCTCTCCGGCCCAGCCGGTGGCCGCCAAGCCGACGGCCACGCAGGCGGGCGCCGGCCAGACCTCGGCCCGCGGGGGCGCCCGGGTTCAGTCCTCGGCTGTCTCGGAGACCACTATCCAGCCCGTCATGGGCACATCCCAGGCTCAGGGCAGGTCCTCCGCCCCGGCGAACTCGCCAGCTCCGGCGAAGCCGCCAGCCCCGTCGTCGTCAGCCCCAGCCCGGTCGGCTGAACGGCCGCCCTCGGGGGCCCCGCGACCGGAGGCTCCCGCGCCGGCTGCCTGGGCGTGGCGCAATGAAGCCAGCGATGAGGATGAGATCCGCGAGGACACCGTCATCGTCGTTCCGCCATCATCCCAGCGTCCCCGCCCGTCCGGACCAGCTCGCCCCTCGGGACCAGCCCGCCCGTCCGATTCCAAGCCTCCCGCGCCGGCCAAGCCTGCCCAGCCCCAGCCTCAAGATCAGCGGCCGTCCCAGGACCAGCGGCCGCCCCAGGACCAGCCTGCCGCCAAGGACCAGGCCACGCCGGAAGCCCCGGCCAGCCAGCCCGTCCAGTCCGAGCCGCCGAAACAGGCCGAGCCGCCGAAACAGGCCGAACCCGCCGTCCTCGACCCCAGCCTGGAAGTCACGGTGGTCCCGGGTGTTCCGCGCTTCCACAGCGCGCAATGCATCCTCATCCGGTTCATGGGTGAGGACGACCTGGAAAAGAGGACGGTCGCCGCGGCCCGCGACGCAGGCTGCACGCCGTGCCGGGCCTGCCTGCCCGACCAGCCGGATCACTCCCCGGATTAGCAGCGGGGATTAGCGGGCGCGGGCGAGCCAGAACCTCAGGCCAAGCTCCGGGTCGGCGTGTTCCGGGGCGTCCGGCACCGCCACCTCGGGCCCGGACTCTACGGCCAGTACCTCGCCGGCGATCAGCCGCCCGTGCTCGTCCAGCGCCGCGGCCAGCTCCGGTTCGCTCGCCGACCAGCGCAGGACGATCCGGTCCGTGACGTCGAGGCCGTCGTTCTTCCTGGCTTCCTGGACCAGCCGGATGACCTCGCGGGCCAGCCCCTCGCGGCGCAGCTCCGGGGTGACCTCGGTGTCGAGCGCGACTGTCTCGCCCGCGTCGGTGGCCACCGCCCAGCCCGCCCGGGGCGTCTGGGTCACCACCACGTCATCCGCGCCGATCAGCACCGGATCAGCCTCTTCCCCGGCCGTCCCCGTGCTGACCGGCACCGTGCCGCCCGCCAGCACAGCGGCCGCGACATCCGCGGCCGGGAGCGCCGAGATGGCCGCCGCCACGGCCGGTGTCCGCGGCCCGAATCGCCGGCCCAGGGACCGGAAGTTCGGCTTGACCGCATAATCGACCAGATCGCCGGCCTGCCCGCCCAGGGTGTCGAGCGCCGAGACGTTCAGCTCAGCCGCCACCTCGGCCCGCAGGGCGGCGGGCAGCGTATCGAACCCCACCGCCCCGATCAGCGCCCGCCGCAGCGGCTGCCTGGTCCGGACCGAAGCTCCCGACCGGGCCGACCGGCCCAGCTCGACCAGCCGCCGGGCCAGCGCCATCTGGGCCGACAGTTCCGGGTCGATCAGCGTGGTGTCTGGCGCGGGCCACGAGGCCAGGTGCACCGAGTCCGGCAACCCAGGGCCGCGCAGCACGCCCCAGACATAGTCGGTCACGAACGGCACGAACGGCGCCATGAGCAGTGTCAGCGTCATCACGCACTCGTACAGCGTGGCGAAGGCCGAGGCTCCGTCGGCCGCCGACGGACCGTTCCAGAACCGCCGTCGCGACCGGCGCACGTACCAGTTGGACAGGTCGTCGATGAGCGTAGCCAGCCGGCGCCCGGCCCGGGCCGTGTCGAATCCCTCGAGCGCCGCGGTCACGTCGCGTACCACCGTGTGCAGCTCGCTCAGCATCCACCGGTCGATCAGCGGCCGGTCCGCGGCGGCCGGCGCCGCGGCCAGCCCGTCCCGCGTCCAGCCGCCTGCGTTCGCGTACAGGACGAGGAACGAGGCCGTGTTCCAGTAGGTGAGCAGCACCTTCCGGACGATCTCGCTCAGCACGTCGTGGGACACCCGCCGTGCGCTCCACGGCGAGCCGGAAGCCGCGAAGAACCAGCGCAGCGCGTCCGCGCCGTGCCGGTCCATCAGCGGGATCGGCTCGAGCACATTGCCCAGGGTCTTGCTCATCTTGCGGCCCGTCTCGTCCACGAGCAGACCCACGCACACCACGTTCTCATACGCCGAACGGCCGGACACCAGCGTGCCCACGGCCATCAGCGAGTAGAACCAGCCCCGGGTCTGGTCCAGCGCCTCGCAGACGAACTGGGCCGGATAGGAGCTCTCGAACTCGGCCTCGTTCCGCCACGGCGCGCCGAACTGCGCGAACGGCATCGAACCCGAGTCGTACCAGACGTCGATGACCTCGGGCGCCCGGCGCGCACGCTGGCCGCATGACGGGCAGCTGAACTCGACCTCGTCCACGTAGGGCCGGTGCGGGTCGAGCCCGGCCAGGTCGCGTCCGGCCAGCTGGGAGAGTTCGGCCAGCGAGCCCACACAGGTCACGTGGGACTCAGAGCACTCCCACAGCGGCAGTGGCGTGCCCCAGTACCTGGTCCGCGACAGCGCCCAGTCCACGTTGTTGCGCAGCCACTCGCCGAACCGGCCGTACTTGACCGAGGGCGGGTACCAGTTGGTCCGCTCGTTCTCGGCCAGCAGCTTGTCCTTGATGGCGGTGGTCCTGATGAACCAGGAGGGCACCGCGTAGTACAGCAACGCGGTCCCGCATCGCCAGCAGTGCGGGTAACTGTGCACGTGCCGTTCGGACCGGAACAGCAGCCCTCTGTCGCCGAGATCCTCGACCAGCCGCTTGTCGGCGTCCTTGAAGAACATCCCGCCGACCAGCGGCACGTCGTCCTCGAACCGCCCGTCCGGCCGGATCGGGTTGACCACCGGCAGCCCGTAGGCGCGCGAGGCCTCCATGTCGTCGGCCCCGAACGCGGGCGCCAGGTGCACCAGCCCGGTGCCATCCTCGGTCGTCACGAATGACCCGGGGATGACGACGTGGGCGTCCGGGATCGCGATAAAGCCGAACGGGCGGCGGTAATGCGTCCCCACCAGGGCCTCGCCAGTAAACCTGGCGGCGACGTGCCAGCCCTCGCCCAGCACCCGCCCGAACAGATCGTCGGCCACCACCACGCGGTCCCCGTCCCGGGATTTACGCGCCACGACGTAGGTCGCCTCCGGGTGGACCGCTACCGCGGTGTTGGCGATCAGCGTCCACGGCGTGGTCGTCCAGACGAGAAGGTCGGCTCCCTCCAGCTCGCGCGGCGCCCCCTCGGGCAGCGTCAGCAGCCGGAACCTGACCGTGACCGCCGGGTCGGAGACTTCTCGGTAGACGTCAGGCTGGCCGAGCTCGGCATCGGACAGCGGCGTGCCGCAGCGCGGGCAGTACGGGCTGATCCGGTGGTCGCGGACCAGCAGCCCATCCTCGAAGATGGCCTTGAGCGACCACCAGACCGATTCGATGTAGCTCGGGTCCATGGTCCGGTAGGCGTGGTCGAAGTCGGCCCAGTAGCCCATCCGCCGCGACATCTCCAGCCAGGCGTCCACGTGCCGGAGCACGGACTCGCGGCAGCGCGCGTTGAACTGGGCCACGCCGTACGCCTCGATGTCCCGCTTGCCGGTGAAGCCGAGCTCCTTCTCCACCGCGACCTCGACCGGCAGGCCGTGGCAGTCCCAGCCGGCTTTGCGCGGGACGTGAAAGCCCCGCATGGTCCGGAACCGGGGGAACAGGTCCTTAAAGGTCCGGGCCTCGACGTGATGGGCGCCGGGCATCCCGTTGGCGGTGGGCGGCCCCTCGTAGAAGATCCAGGGCGGCCCGGCTTCGGTCTGCTTCAGCGACCGGCCGAACACGTCCGCGGCCTGCCAGCGGCCCAGAATCTCATGCTCTATCGCGGGCAGGTCTACCTGCGCTGGCAACGGCTCGAATCCCTGCACCGGCTCAGATTAATGCACTTGCCTGTAAATACCGTGGTGTATTTCGGCCTCCTCGCGGCCAGCATTAGCTGAACCCTTCCCTATGGCTTATCCTCCGTGCATGGCTGCCGCCCAGGACCCGCCCCGACGTCGCCGGGTCGGGCTGCTGTTCGGGGTAGCCGTGTTCGTCCTGGCGGCGGACATCATCTCCAAAGCCCTCGTGGTCGCCAAGATGCCTGGCCATGAGCCGATCCGGCTGCTCGGCGGGTTCCTCACCATCACCTACACCCGCAACGGCGGCGCCGCGTTCAGCATCGGCACGTCGATGACCATCGTGTTCACCCTGATTGCCGCGGGCGTGATCGTCTACATCTTGCGGACCGCCCGGAACCTGCGCAGTATCGCCTGGGCCATCACGCTCGGGCTGCTGCTGGGCGGGGCCACCGGCAACCTGGTCGACCGGATCTTCCGCGCGCCCGCTCCCTTCCAGGGGCACGTGGTCGACTGGATCGAGCTTCCGCACTGGCCGGTGTTCAACCTGGCCGACTCGGCCATCGTCTGCGCGGGGGTGCTTGTCGTGCTGATCACGATGCGCGGCATCCGGATGGACGGGACCCGAGCCGTCGCGGACGCGGACTCGCCGGAGGAGCCGGAGGCGCCATCCCAGCTGCCGGAGTCGCAGCGGCAATGACGGCACCGGACGAACGCCTGCTCGAGGTGCCCGACGGGCTGGACGGCGAACGGCTGGACGCCGCGCTGGCCCGGATGTTCGGGCTGTCCAGGTCCCGGGCGGCCGAGCTGATCGGCGACGGCCTGGTCCTGGTCGGCGGGCGGACCGCCGCCAAGTCGGACCGCGTGCTGGCCGGTGACCCGCTGCAGGTCACGCTCCCGGCCCCCCGGGTGGCGGAGCCGCCGCGGGCCGTGGAGGGCCTGGTCGTGCTCTACGAGGACGACGACATCGTGGTGGTGGACAAGCCACGCGGCGTGGCCGCGCACCCGACGCCCGGCTGGACCGGGCCCACCGTCACCGGCGGGCTGACCGCGGCCGGGCATACGGTGGCCACCAGCGGCGCGGCCGAGCGCCAGGGCATCGTGCACCGGCTGGACGCCAACACCACCGGGGTCATGGTGGTGGCCAAGAGCGAGCGGGCCTACAGCGCCCTCAAGCGCGCGTTCCGCGAGCGTACTGTGGATAAGCGCTACCACGCGCTGGTCCAGGGCCACCCGGACCCGCTGCGCGGCACCATCGACGCGCCGATCGGCAGGCACCCTTCGGGCGATGGCCGGTTCGCCGTGGTCGCCGATGGCCGCCCCAGCGTGACGCACTACGACACGATGGAGGCCTTCCGCGCCGCCAGCCTGGTGTCGGTGCACCTGGAGACGGGCCGTACCCACCAGATCCGGGTCCACATGTCCGCTATCAGGCACCCGTGCGTCGGTGATCTGCTGTACGGCGCCGACCCGGCGCTGGCGGCGCGGCTCGGCCTGACCCGCCAGTGGCTGCACGCGGTCAGCCTGACGTTCGAGCATCCCGGCGACGGGCGTGAGGTCACGTTCAGCAGCAGCTATCCGCCCGACCTGCAGCATGCCCTGGACGTGCTGCAGGACGAGAGCTGACCGGACATGGAGATAGCCGGGCATCTTGATGCCCTCCGTTATCACGGCAGCCTGCTAGCGGACGCAGCGAGCCGGGCCGGACTAGATGCCCCGGTCCCGTCGTGCCCACCCTGGCGGGTCAGGGACCTGCTCCGGCACACTGGCTACGTGCACCGCTGGGCGGCCCGGCACATCAGCGAGCAATCGCCGGCCATGATCGACGGGCCGCCGGAAACAGAGATCCTCAGCGGCGGAGCCAGCGACGCGGACCTGCTCGGCTGGTTCCGGGCAGGCCACACCGCGCTGGTCGAGACGCTGTCCGGGGCGGACCCGGCGGTACAGTGTGCTACGTTCATGCCTGCTCCGTCCCCGCTGGCGTTCTGGGCCCGGCGCCAGGCACACGAGACCGCCATCCACCGCGCCGACGCGGAGAGCGCGGACGGAGCGGTCCCCGAGTATCTGCCCGGGTTCGCTGCCGATGGTATCGACGAGCTGATCATGGGTTTCGGGCAGCGGCATAAGTACCGGCCGTCCTCCGCCGCGAGCGGTGATGGCGGCATGCAGGTGCTGGCCACCGACACCGGCGACACCTGGTACGCCGACGTCGCGGAAGGCCGCGTCGCGGCCCACCGCGGCCAGGGCCCGGGCGAGTGCGTGGTCAGCGGACCGGCCTCAGGCGTCTACCTGTTCCTGTGGAACCGCACCGGGCCAGGGCAGGCCAGCGGCGTGACCGTCACAGGCGACGCCCGCTTCCTGGACGCGTGGAAAGCCAGCGTGCGGGTCCGCTGGGGGTGACCTCGCTGTCGCGCGGATCGGCCGCCGAAAATGTCGGACCCCGGTGTTATCGTCAAAACTATGTTCGAGCTACTTCGGCCCACTGACCTGCGAAACAGCCCGGTCCGCAGCGACCTTCCCGGAGACGAGCCGGACCCGGTCGGCCCGGCCCCCGGGAGGCACCCGCCCCGCCCAGCCCGCTCCCTGATGGCGCCGTCCCCCCGCACGACGATCACGGCGGCGTCTCTTGACCTGGACTACGCCATCTGGGTGTGCTTCGCCAATGCCCGCCTTCAGCAAGAGCGGCAAGAGGGGCAAGAGCGGATGAACCAGGACTCCGGCGATCCGGCCGGCGCGCCAGCCGGACGGCAGGGGGCAGCCTCGGCTAAGGTATTGGACACCGGTTGATGTCTCAACGCGCAGGTCTCACAGGGTCCACAGGACCATGCGTGTTGCGCAGCATGCCCTGAGGAGGCGGATCGTCATGGCCGAGTCCGGTGCGCCGTTCGCCCACCTGCACGTGCACACCGAGTACTCCATGCTGGACGGCGCCGCCCGGCTGAAGGACTTGTTCGCGGAGGTCAAGAGCCACGGCATGACGCACGTGGCCATGACCGACCACGGCAACATGTACGGTGCCGCCGAATTCCACCGGCAGGCCAAGGACGCGGGCATCACCCCCGTAATCGGCATCGAGGCTTACGTGGCCCCGGAGTCCCGGTCCAACACCAACCGGATCCTGTGGGGACAGCCGCACCAGAAGAAGGACGACGTCTCCGCGAGCGGCGCCTACCTGCACAAGACCATCTGGGCGCGGAACTCCGAGGGCCTGCACAACCTGTTCCGGCTCTCCTCCCGCTCCTACGCCGAGGGCTGGCTGGTCAAGTGGCCGCGGATGGACAAGGAGATCCTCTCCGAGCACGCCGGGGGCCTGATGGCCTCCACCGGCTGCCCGTCAGGTGAGCTGCAGACCCGCCTGCGCCTGGGCCAGTTCGACGAGGCCCTGGCCGCGGCGGCCGAATGGCGGGACATCTTCGGCAAGGAGAACTACTTCCTCGAGCTGATGGACCACGGCCTGGACATCGAGCGCCGGGTCCGCGACGGCCTGGTCGAGATCGGCAAGAAGCTCGCCATCCCGCCGGTTGTCACCAACGACTCCCACTACACCCGCGAGCCGGACGCCCAGTCCCACGACCTGCTGCTCTGCATCCAGACCGGGAAGAGCCTGGCCGACGCGGACCGGTTCCGGTTCGACGGCTCGGGCTACTTCATCAAGCCCGCGGCCCAGATGTACGCCATTGACCAGAGCGACATGTGGCAGGAGGGCTGCCGGAACAGCCAGCTCCTGGTGGCCGACCGGGTCGATGCCAGCGGCATGTTCGACTTCGTCAACCTGATGCCGAGGTTCCCGATCCCGGAGGGCTTCGAGTCCGAGGACGAGCTGTTCCGCGCCGAGGTATGGAAGGGCATGGAGCGCCGCTACCCGAATGGGTATGACGATCGGCGCCGCCAGCAGGCCGAGTACGAGATCGGCATCATCTGCCAGATGGGGTTCCCTGCCTACTTCCTGGTGGTCGCGGACTTCATCATGTGGGCCAAGAACAACGGCGTGGCGGTGGGCCCGGGACGCGGATCCGCGGCCGGGTCGATCGTCGCCTACGCCATGGGCATCACCGACCTGGACCCGCTGGACCACGGGCTGATCTTCGAGCGGTTCCTCAACCCCGAGCGTGTGTCCATGCCCGACATCGACATCGACTTCGACGAGCGTGGCCGGGCCGATGTGATCAGGTACGTGACCCAGAAGTGGGGTGCGGACCGGGTCGCGCAGATCGTCACCTACGGCACGATCAAGGCCAAGGCCGCGATCAAGGACTCCTGCCGCGTCCTCGGCCACCCGTACGCGCTGGGCGACCGGATCACCAAGGCGTTCCCGGCGGCCGTAATGGGCAAGGACATCCCGCTGTCCGGGATCTTCGACGAGAGCCACCCCCGGTACAAGGAGGCGGGCGAGCTCCGCTCGCTGTACGAATCCGAAGCCGAGATCAAGCAGGTCATCGACACCGCCCGGGGCATCGAGGGGCTGATCCGCCAGCCCGGCGTGCACGCGGCCGGGGTGATCATGTCCGCGGAGACGCTGACCGACCACATCCCGGTCTGGACCCGGCACACCGACGGCGCGGTCATCACGCAGTTCGACTACCCGACCTGCGAGGGCCTCGGCCTGCTGAAGATGGACTTCCTCGGCCTGCGCAACCTGACGATCATGGCCGACGCCGTGGCGGCTATCGAGAAGAACCGGGACGTCTCGATCGACCTGCTCAGCCTGCCGCTGGACGACAAGGCCACCTACGAGCTGCTGGGCCGCGGGGACACGCTCGGGGTCTTCCAGTTCGACGGCGGCCCGATGCGCTCGCTGCTGCGGATGATGAAGCCCGACAACTTCGAGGACATCTCCGCGGTCGGCGCGCTGTACCGGCCGGGCCCGATGGGCGTGAACTCGCACACCAACTACGCGCTGCGCAAGAACGGGCAGCAGGAGATCACGCCCATCCACCCCGAGCTCGAGGAACCGCTGCGCGAGGTGCTCGAGCCGACCTACGGCCTGATCGTCTACCAGGAGCAGGTGCAGAAGGCGGCGCAGATCCTGGCCGGCTACACGCTCGGACAGGCGGACCTGCTCCGCCGGGCCATGGGCAAGAAGAAAAAAGAGATCCTGGACAAGGAGTTCGTGCCCTTCCGGGAGGGCTGCCGGGAGCGCGGTTACTCGGACAAGGCGATCCAGGCCGTCTGGGATGTCCTGGTGCCGTTCGCGGGTTACGCGTTCAACAAAGCCCACTCGGCCGCCTACGGCCTGGTGTCCTACTGGACCGCCTTCCTGAAGGCCAACTACCCGGCCGAGTACATGTCGGCCCTGCTCACCAGCGTCGGCGACGACAAGGACAAGTCCGCGCTCTACCTCAGCGAGTGCCGCCGGATGGGCATCAAGGTGCTGCCGCCGGACGTGAACGAGTCGGTAGCCACCTTCGCGGCGGCAGGCGAGGACGTCAGGTTCGGCCTGGCCGCGATCCGCAACGTCGGCGTCAACGTAGTCGAGGCCATCATCGCCGCCCGCAAGTCCAAGGGCGCGTTCACCGGCTTCTCGGACTTCTTGCGCAAGGTCCCGCTGGTGGTGTGCAACAAGCGTGTGATCGAGTCGCTGATCAAGGCGGGCGCGTTCGACGAGTTCAAGGATGACCGCAAGGGCCTGGTACTGGTGCACGAGCAGGCCGTGGACGCCGTGATCGACCTCAAGCGCAACGAGGCGAACGGCCAGGACTCGCTGTTCGGCGGCGACGACGAGGCCGACGCGGTCTTCGCCGTGCCGGTTCCGGCGGGGGAGTGGGACAAGACCACCCGGCTCAACTTCGAGCGCGAGATGCTCGGCCTGTACGTCTCGGATCATCCGCTGTTCGGGATCGAGCACATCATCGCCCGGGAAAGCGACTGTTCCCTCGCGGACCTGATGTCAGACGACGCCGAACCGCCGCGGTCTCGCGGCGACCGGTCCGACGCCCAGATCGTCAAGATCGGCGGCATCTTGACCGGCGTCCAGCGCAAGGTCACCAAGCAAGGCAACCAGTGGGCGGCGGCCTCGCTCGAGGATCTGGCCGGCGCCATCGAGGTGCTGTTCTTCCCGCAGACCTACCAGCTGTACGCCACGTCGATCGCCGAGGACGCGGTCGTGGTGGTCAAGGGCAAGATCGACCGCCGGGACGATGTGCCGAAGCTGATCGCCATGGACCTGAGCATCCCGGATCTGTCGCTCGACGAATCGGGTCCGTTCGTGGTCTCCATGCCGGTGGCGCGCTGTGTCCCGCCGGTGGTAGAGCGGCTCCGGGAGGTGCTGATCACTCATCCCGGGCCGACCGAGGTGCACCTCAAGCTGCGCGGCCCTCAGCGCACCACGGTGGTCCGGCTCGACGACAAGCTCCGAGTAGCCACCTCACCCGCCTTGATCGGCGACCTGAAGCAGCTACTCGGACCTGCTTGCGTCAGTTAGCGCTACGCCTTCGGGCCGACCAGCTGGTCCAGGAAGGTCTTGTACATGCGCAGCGTCTCGCGCAGCGTCTCGGTGTCGGCGTTGCTGCCCTCGCCCCACCGCGCGTCCAGCGACTTCTGCTGATCCTGGATGGCGTTCTGCCGCTGCTGAATGGCCTGCAGCCGCTCCTGGATAGCGCTCTCCAGCTTGGCCGTCACCTGCTTGACGATTTCGGCGGCCTCAGTCACCGAGGCACGCGGGTCATCGACGAACCGGAACTGGACCTGCTGCCACTGTTCGGTGTATACGGCCGCATCCGGGATCAGACTGCCGAAGGTCAGGTCGCTGAAGTCGCCCAGCTTCCCGGCCGCCTCGCCCGGCCGCAGGTCGCTCGCCGCCGACCCGGCCGCAGCGGTGTCTGCCGCAGCAGTGTCGGTAACGGCAGTGTCAGTAACAGCAGTGTCAGCCGTGGAGCCGGCCAGCGCCGTGTCAGCTGCGGCGGTCCCGGCCGGCGTACCCGCCACCGGGGCATCAGCCACCGGAGCATCGGCCACCGGAGCATCGGCCAGCGGAGCGTCCGTCACCGGAGCGTCAGCCGCGGTGGCACCAGCCGCCGTAGCGGAGCCCTCGGCCGCGGGGCTGCCGGCCGCTAGCGGGCTTCCGGCCGTCTCGGGGATGTCGGCCGCAGGACGGCCGGCGGATACGTCGTCCTCCGCCGCGGTTGCGCCGGCGGCGGGAACGTCCGCGATGGTCGCGGCGCCGGGCTGATCGTCAGCATCGGCGGCGGCCTCCGGGGCGGGAGTGAAGGTCGGCGCCGCGGGCCGGTCGCCGAATTCATCCTGCTGCGGGGCGGTAACGTCCTCCGGCCCGCGCTCCAGGCTGGTTGGCTCGGCACCCGCGGCGGAAGCAGCGGGCTCGTCCCAGTAATCCCGCTGCGCACCGGAGCCCACCGGAGTACCGGAGCCCACCGGAGTACCGGGGTCGGTCGGCGAGTCGGAGCTCACCGGAACGCCCGCGCCAGTGCCGTCGGCAACGGTGCCGTCGGCAACAGTGCCGCCTGCAACGGTGCCGCCTGCGACGTACTGGGCATCCGGGGTGTCGCGGTCCTGGGCGTCCAGGGCGTCACGCGAATCCGGCGTGGCCGTCGCCGCGGTGGCCTCTCCGGGGTGGTCGCCCCAGGGAGTGCCTGCGGGCGGGACATCGGGGTTGGTGGGCATATCGCCCTGGGGTGCCACGGTCTTGTCCGTAGCGGTTCCGTCCGGCTCGGTCTCATCCCGGTCCGGCCGGTCCCCGAGCAGCGCGGAGGCAACCTTCTGGAACCGGGTCATCGGCTTGCCCTGGCTGTCGTCCGCTTCATCGTTTGCAACGGCGTCGTCGCTGACGCCATAGCCGGATCCCCCCGACTGGCCGTACTGATCCTGCGTCATGGGAATGGATCACCTTTCCTGCTGATAGTTATCGCGGCGTTTCTGCAGTGCGCTCGGTTTCCTGGGCGGTCAGGTCGTGCGCGGCTGCGTTGCGGTCAGCCGTGTACGACTCGGCGGGCTCTTCAACCGGCGGGACGCTGGTGCTCTGGTCAAGGTCGTCGGGGTCATCGGTCACCGCACCGTCGGTGCCGGCAGTGCGGGCGGCGCGGTCGCGGATCTCCGCGACACGGTCGCGCTGAGGCTCGCCCGAGCCTTCCTTCAGGCCGGTGAGGTCCTCGAACAGCGCCCGGTAACGGATCATCGCTTCCCTGAGCTGCTCGGTGGTCGCCGTCTCCGGGCGCACTTCGGCCGTCTGGCGGTAACCCTCGAGCGATTGGGCATGGTGAACCGAAAGAGCCTCCATGCTGGCGTTCCTGTCGTTGGCGGGGTAGCCGCGGTCACGCATGACGCTCCAGATCAGCGTGTCCGCGGCAGCCACGGCGTCGGCTGGGGTGTCAACGAACCGCTCCTGGACCGCCGTCCAGTCGCCGCTGTAGCTAGCCTGCTGGTCGGGGGAAAGCTCGTGAATGCCGAGCGCCTCGACGCGCTTTTGCCGGGCGGACAATTCCGCGTCGGCCTGCCTGCTCCCCTTCTGCTGGGCCAGGCGGTCGTACTCCGGGCCGAACTGGCGGCGCAACCGCGCCCGCCGCATTACGGCCATTGCCACCACCACGATCGCCACCACGACAATGACAGCGATGATGATGCCTATTATTGCTCCGGTCGACATTCTTACCTCCGTGAGGTGTCGGAACCTTCCACCGACTCCCCCCGCAAGACTGGGCTAAACAGAATGGGCCCCTTTCCCCCTTCTGCTGGTGACGCAGAAATCCTTATGCGGCAGGCGATCTGGCGCCACGTGAGTCGGCCGAGGTCACGGTCACGTCGGTCCTGTCGCGGGTCACATGCCATCGAGCCGGCCCGGCCCTGACGGGTAGCATCGTCGGTGAGCCTGAGGACGGCGAGCCGCAGGACGATAAGCACACAACGACGACGGCGGAGGGCAGGACCGACGAAAGGGCGACTAGCCGCGTTCGCGGTGGCGCTGGCGGGCAGCGCAGTGCTCGGTGTCCTGGCCGGCGGCATCTGGGCCGCGGTGACGCCGCGGGCCCTGCTGCAGGAGGTGGGGCGGGGCGAAGCCCAGCTGGTGAACGTCGAGAGCAGCGCGTTCATCACCGCCGACGCCTGGTTCTGCCTGATCATGGTGGTCGGGGGATTGCTCACCGGTGTCGTCGGCTACCGGCTGCTGGTCCGCCGGTCCGGCTGGCCGGCCGCGGCCGGGCTCATCCTGGGCGCGGTCGCCGGAGCCCTGGTCGCCCTGTGGGTGGGCGAGAACATCGGCCTGGGCACCTACAACCACCTGCTCGCGACCAGCCCGAACGGCACGTACTTCCACGCTTCGCTGGCGCTTGGGGCCAAGAGCGCGCTGGCGATCTGGGCGCTGTTCACCTCGCTGGTCATCTTGATGGCCGAGTCGGGGGGCCGCCGGGCCGAGGCGACGGCGGCGACCGCATCGCCCAGACCGGATGGCCCCGACGCGTCCGGCATGTGGACAAGCGGACCGGCCGGGGGCCACGGTTCGTAGACTAGGCGGGTGATTTCCCGTATCGACCTGCGCGGGCGCCAACCTGCCACCCTGACCCGAACCCTCCTGGCCAGCGTCCTGCCGCGAGCCGGGACCGATGTCGAGGCGGCGCTCGCCCTGGTCCGGCCGATCTGCGAGGACGTCCGGCAGCGCGGCGCCGCGGCGGTCCGCGATTACACCGCCCGCTTCGACGGCGTGGACCTGGCCACTACCCGGGTGCCACAGCAGGCCCTGGACGAGGCGCTGGCCGCGCTTGACCCGGACGTCCGGGCCGCGCTGGAGGAGGCGGTACGCCGGACCCGGCGGGTGCACGGCGCCCAGCTGCCCGGCGAGATCGTCACCCCGGTCATCGACGGCCTCACCGTCACCGGCCGCTTCGTGCCGGTCAGCCGGGCTGGGGTGTACGTGCCCGGCGGGCTGGTGGCCTATCCCTCCTCGGTGGTCATGAACATCGTCCCGGCGCAGGCCGCCGGGGTGCCCTCGATCGCGGTGGCCTCCCCCCCGCAGGCCGACAACCACGGCCTGCCGCACCCGAGCGTGCTGGCCGCGTGCGCGCTGCTCGGCG
>JBAPYC010000571.1:0-1879 GCA_049284535.1 Streptosporangiaceae bacterium | reverse complement strand
GCTGTAGACGACCTCGGGGACCCAGCAGGTCCGCCAGCCCACGCTGGCCGTGATGGTCCAGTTGCCGGGCTGGTGGAAGGTCACGCCGCAGTCGGCCTTGCCGTTGGCGCCGACCTGGGCGACCTGCGTGGGATGCAGCGTCATGTCCTGCGAGCCCAGGTAGCCGCAGCCGCTCGTGTACATGGTCGCGCTGCTGTCGTTGACGCTCAGCTGCAGCGGCTTGGCGATGACCCAGACGGTGGCGGCCGCGCCATAGACCGCGACCTGGTCGGTCACGTACGGGGCGCCGCCGGGCCCGATCTCGACCGGTCGGTTGAACTTGACCTGGACGAAGGTGGGCAGGTTGGAGTAGGTCGGTCCCTTGACCGGGCTGAGGATCATCTGGCCCACGCCCGGGATGTTGAGTGTGGATGTGTCCAGCTCGGCGACGGATACCGGGGTCAGCGTGCTGCCAGGCAGCGGCTCCCCCGGCACGGCGAAGAACCAGCGCGGCTCGGAGTTGCACACCGCGGGCTGGTTCGGCTGGTCCGGGCGGTAATACCACTCCCCCTTCTCGGTGGAGTGCGTCGCTATCATCTGCTGGGCTTGGGTGTAGGTGGCGTACTGGCTGTTGGGGGCGTTCGACGCCGGAGGCTTGCCGTTATAGGACTTCACCAGCGCCTGGCTGCCGGTCTGCACGTTGCCCATCGGGTTCCAGGTGCAGGGCGGCGGCTGGACCGGGATCGGGATGTAGCCAGCCGTGTGCGACCCGCCGAAGTGGGCGTGGCTAAAGAGCCACAGGTAGCAGCTGCTGCCGGGTGGGCACGTCACCGGCGGCGGGCCGAAGCCGGCCCGGGCCGGGCTGGCAGCCAGCAGCGGCAGCGCGAGGGCCAGGGCCGCGATCACCAGAAGGTGCTTGACGCCGAAACGGGACCTAGCGCCGACCCGGGGGGTGGCGCCGAAACGGGACCTAGCGCCGAAACGGGGGTTAACGCCGAAAGGGGACCTGGCGCCGGTGCGTCTCACGGCTTGCACTCCTTCGCCTGCGGATAGTAAATAGGCGCGTAGTTCCCGACGACCTGCCACTGGCCGCCGCTCACCGGGGCCAGCTCGTCGGTGTACTTGTAGTAGCTGCGGTCCGACGGCGACTGGCCGGGCAGCACGCTGCCGGTCTTCAGGTCGGTGTTCAGGGCCTGGGCGTCGTCGACGCAGCCGGACACGTCCACGTCCTTGGTGATCTTCGGGTCATACATCACCGACATCTGCGAGAACGTGATCGTGCCCTTGAACGACTCGGTGGTCACGCTCGGCGCGGCCAGCGCGCCGCGCAGCGCCTCGGCCATGCCCGCGCTGACGTAGGACGCCCAGTCGCCGGACTGGCCGCCGGTGTACTCGGCATACAGATAGGCCAGCTCGAAGTCCTTGTCCGCGTTCACCGCGGCGACCAGGCCGGCCGTCTTGGGTACCCAGCTGGTCATCACGATGTGCGTGTTGGCGCCGAACGGCGGCATGGTCACCCCGGGCGGACCGGACGGCTGCGCCATCGGGGTCGCGGTGGCGGTAGTGGCGGTGCCGGAGGCCGGGCCGCCGGGGGTGAAGGGGGGCGGGTTGGACGAGCCGCAGGCAGTCAGGGCCAGGACGGCCACCGCGACGGCAGCGGCAGCCACCGCCGTCGCGGCCCGGGCCACCAGCGGCACCCGCGCCACGAGGGGCACGCGCGCCGCCAGCGATGCCCAGGTGACTGGTGTCGGCTTGGCGGTCATGCGGCCGACGTCCGCCAGGACGGGAGGAGCTCGTCGATGAGCGCCTCGGTCTCCGGTGCCATCCGCGGCATCACCTCGTCCAGCGCGACCCGGGCGGACAGCTCGCCCACCACGGCCCGCAGCATGTGGTCCTGGCC
>JBAPYC010000570.1:0-6075 GCA_049284535.1 Streptosporangiaceae bacterium | reverse complement strand
GGGAAGACAGAGCCGGCGGGCCGGGGCGGGACGGCAGGGCGGGCCGGGGCGGCAGGGCGGCGAGGACGAGCTGCTGGAGATGCTGCCCGAGCTGCGCAAGTGCCTGGGGCGCAAGGCCGGCCTGCTGTCCGGCGGGGAGCAGCAGATGCTGGCCGTTGGCCGTGCCCTGGTGACCCGGCCGCGGCTGCTCCTGGTGGACGAGATGAGCCTCGGGCTGGCCCCGGTCATCGTCGAGCGCCTGCTGCCCATCTTGCGGCGGGCCGCCGACGAGCTCGGCAGCAGCGTGCTGTTCGTCGAGCAGCACGTGGCTCTGGCACTCGAGGTCGCCGACCGCGCCTACGTGCTGACCCACGGCCGGATCGCCCTGGAGGGGCCGGCCACCGAACTGCGTGGCCGGCGCGAGCTGCTGGCCGCCAGTTACCTCGGGGAGTCCGCCGCCTGAGGCGGCCGCCCCGTTTACCGCGATAGATAACCTTCCGCAGAAAGAAGCTCAGATGATACGTCCCAGATGGCTCGGTGCGGGAGCACTGGCCGTGGCCGCGCTCGTCGCGGCGGGTTGCAGCAGTTCAGCCAGCTCGGGCAGCTCGGCCAGCTCGGGCTCATCAAGCACGGCCGGGGCGAGCAGCACGGCCGCCGCGGCCAGTGGCTCGGTGTTCGGCACGCCCAAGAAGGCCACCGGCACCCCGTACACCTTCGGGATGATCAACGACGAGACCGGCGCGGTCACCTTCCCTGAGGCGCGCCAGGGCGCGATCGCCGCCGCCAACTACGTCAACAACTACCTCGGCGGCATCAACGGGCACCCGATCAAGATCGACGAGTGCACAGGCGACGGCACGCCCGCCACCGCCGCGCGGTGCGCCAACCAGCTCGTGGCCGCGCACCCGCTGGCGATCCTCGGCGCGGCCGACGTCGGCGCCCCCGCCTCGATCCCGATCTACGCGCACGCGAACCTGGCCTACATCGGCGGCATCCCGTTCACCCCGGTCCCCCAGATTGCAGCGAACTCCATCCAGTTCTGGTCGGTCAGCGTCGGCGACAACGCGGCCGCCGCCGTGTACGCGGGCAAGACGCTGGGCGTCAAGAGCGTGGCGCTGGTGTACTTCTCCAACGCTCAGGGCGAGTCGATCGTGCCGCAGATCACGCCGGTATTCAAGGCCGCCGGGGTGACCACGATTAAGTACATCCCGCTGTCGCCGACTTCACCGGACCCGAGCCCGCAGGCCGCCCTGATCGAGAGCAGCGGCGCCCAGCTCGCTTAC
This sequence comes from Streptosporangiaceae bacterium, assembly GCA_049284535.1. Classification (GTDB taxonomy): domain Bacteria; phylum Actinomycetota; class Actinomycetes; order Streptosporangiales; family Streptosporangiaceae; genus Palsa-504. The sequence continues at coordinate 4,813 of JBAPYC010000570.1, read as the reverse complement.
ATCGACGTGCCGAACGGCTGCGGCAACGTGCTGAAGTCGCTGAAGAGCGTAGGCTACACCGGCAAGATCATGGGCATCGACCCGTGCGGCGCGCCGCCGGTGATCGCCGCCTCCGCGGGCGGAGCCCAGGGCATGTACATCGCCTCGCCGTTCCTGCTGCAGAGCGGGAGCAGCCCGCAGGCGCAGCTGTTCTCGGCGGCCATGAAGAAGTGGGCCGCGCCCGGCACGCTGATCGACTCGATCTCGACGGCCGGCTTCGCCACGGTGATGAACGTCCAGGCGGTGCTGAGCAAGATCTCGGGCACGCCGACGACCGCGAGCATCCTGGCGGCGTTCAGGGCTGGCACCCACCAGAACTTCCTGTCGCATCCGTACACGTGCAACGGGCAGGCCATGAAGGGCGCCACCGCGATCTGCAACGACTACTACCTCATGAACCAGGTCAACAACGGCGTCATCACCCAGCCGAGCTCGACTGACTGGGTGACCTCGAAGGGCTACTTCCCCGGCGTTTCTGGCTGATGACCGCGTTCGGGTCGCAGGGTCCCGCCCGCCCCTGGGCGGGCGGGACCTTGCCCCCACCTCCGCGCCGCGCACAACTGACGAGACGTAACGAGACGTAACGAGACACCATGGCCAGCTACTTCCTCTTCCTGATCCTCGGCCTGGGCGCTGGCGCCACCTACGCCATGCTCGGCCAGGGACTCGTCCTCAAGTACCGCAGCGCAGGCGTGGTCGACTTCGCCCATGGCGCCGTGGCGATGTTCATCGCCTACGTCTTCGTCAACCTGCGCAGCTTCGGGGAACTCGAGCTCCCGGTGGTGCTGATCCCGCACCAGATCTCGCTGAACGGCGGCCACGGCCTCAGTACCACCCTGGCGATCGTCATCTCGCTCGTCTACTCGGCCATCTTCGGCCTGGTGCTGTACCTCATCGTCTACCGGCCGCTGCGCGGTGCCTCACCGCTCACCCGCGTCTGCGCATCGGTCGGCGTCATGCTCGCCCTGCAGGCCATCGCGGTCCTGAACTACAGCACCGAGCCCGTCGCCACCAACCCGATCTTCCCCAGCTCCCCGCTGTCGGTCGCGCACGTCACGTTCCCTGAGGACCGGCTGTTCTTCACCGGTGTGGTTGTCGTCATCTCCATCGCACTCGCGCTCATCTACCGCTTTACCCGGTTCGGCCTGGCCACCAGGGCTGGCGCTGAGAACGACCGGGGAGCCGCGCTTACCGGTATCTCCGCCAACGTGATCGCGGGCCAGAACTGGGTCATCGCCACTGTCCTGGCGGGCGCGGCCGGGATCCTGATCGCCCCGGTCGCCAGCCTCGATCCGACCTCCTACACCCTGTTCGTCGTGCCCGCGCTGGCCGCCGCGCTGATCGGCCGGTTCTCCTCGTTCTGGATCACCGCGCTGGCCGGCCTGCTCATCGGCTGCGCCGAGTCCGAGATCGACAAGCTCATCACCGTCTGGTCCTGGCTTCCCCAGCAGGGCCTGTCGGATGCGCTCCCGTTCGTCGTCATCATCGTGGTGATGGCGTTCCGCTCGCGCTCCGTGCTTGCCCGCGGCGGTGACGCGGCCGAGCGCAACCCGTCGGTCGGCCGACCGAAGTCGCCGCTGCGAACGGCCGCCGTCTGCCTCGTGCTCGGCCTGCTTTTGCTGTTCGTGCTCAACAGCGTCCTGCGGTTCGCCTTCATCTCCTCGCTGACCGTCACCTGCATCGCCTTGTCGGTCGTCGTGCTGACGGGCTACGTCGGCCAGGTGTCGCTCGCCCAGATGTCGCTGGCCGGCATCGGCGGCTTCATGGTCGGGCACATCTCTACCAGCTGGGGCATCGGCTTCCCATGGTCCCTGATCCTGGCCGGGCTCTTCGCGGTGCCGGTCGGACTGATCATCGGCCTGCCGGCGCTGCGGCTGCGGGGCGTGAACCTGGCCGTGGTGACCCTCGGGTTCGCGGCGGCGATGGACGCCGTCGTGTTCACCAACTTGTCCTTTACCGGCAGCACGGCCGGCCTGCCGATCCCGGCGCCGCGGCTGCCCGGGCTGAACCTGGGGATCACCCAGGGCAAGGCCTACCCCACCTTCATCTTCGGCGCGCTCGTGCTCCTCATCGTGATCCTGCTCGGGCTGCTCGTGGCCCGGCTCCGCCGGGGCCCGGCGGGCCGGATGCTGCTGGCCATCCGTTCCAACGAGCGCGCGGCGGGCTCGGTCGGGATCAACGTCGCTCAGGGCAAGCTGATGGCGTTCGCGCTGGCCGCGTTCATCGCCGGGATTGGCGGCGCGCTGACCGGCTACATGCAGGGCGAGCTGACCGCCGACAGCTTCGCTGCGTTCACCTCGATCAGCCTGCTGGCCATCGTGTTCGTAGCCGGGGCCGGGCGCATCGCCGGAGCGGCCGTGGCCGGCATCATGTTCTCCGCCGCCGGGCTCTTCGTGACCTTCCTCAACCTGCACCTGAATGTCGGCAAGTACCAGGCGATCGTGGCCGGGATCGCGCTGGTGGTGACGGCGGTGCAGAACCCGGACGGCCTCACCAGCACCTCGACCGGCAAGGGCCCGGCGGCGGCCCTGGAAAAGCTCGGGGACCGCGCCACCGGGGAGTACCGCAGGCGGCAGACCGCACGCGGCGCGGACCAGGTGCCGGCGGCCGATGCGGCCAGCGGTACGGCCGGTAGTACGGCCGGTGGTACGGCCGGTGGCGTGACCAGCTCCGTCCAGGATGCCGCGGACACCGGCGTCGGCGCCGAGCCGGACACCCTGCACAAGGCCCCCGGTCAGTAACCGCGGCGCAGCCGAGGCGGAGCGTCATGAGCCGGAGCCATGTGAGCCGGAGCGTCATTTGAGCCAGAGCGTGAGCCCGGTGGCGGCACCGGACGGGCTGCACGTCGAGCATCTGGACGAGCCGCTCGGGCTGGGCGAGCGCCGCCCGCGGCTGTCCTGGCGGCTCCCGGCGCTGGCCGCGGGCCAGCAGGCCTGCCGGATCCGGCTGGGATCCGGCGCGGACACTGGCTGGGTGAGGGGCGGCGGCAGCGTGCTGGTGGCGTGGCCGTTCGCGCCGCTGGCGTCCCGGCAGCGGGTGACCTGGCAGGTACAGGTGCGGACCGATCGCGGCGACTCAGGCTGGTCCCGGCCATCGGCGTTCGAGACCGGGCTGCTGGAGGCGGCGGACTGGACAGCCGGCTGGATCCGCCCGGCCGAGGCCGGCGTCCCGCCCGTGACGAGGCGTCCGGCCTACCAGCTGCGCGGCACGTTCGGCATCGGCAAGCCGGTGGCGCGGGCCAGGCTCTACGCGACCGCGCACGGCCTGTACGAGGCCTTCCTCGGCGGGCGCCGGATCGGTGACCTCGAGCTGACCCCGGGGTTCACCCAGTACCGCCAGCGGCTGCAGGTCCAGGCCTACGACGTCACTCACCTGCTCGCCGAGGGAACGAACGAGTTCACCGCGCTGCTGTCCGACGGCTGGTTCCGCGGCCAGATCGGCGTCATACGGGCGCACGACCAGTGGGGAGAGCGCACCGCGTTCCTGGCCCAGCTGCACGTCGATCATCCGGACGGCAGCACCACCGTCACCGGCACGGACGCCTCGTGGCAGAGCCGGCCCTCGCACGTCATCGCCGCCGACCTCATCGCGGGGCAGTGCGAGGACCGGCGCCTGCTGGAGCGCGCCGACGGCTGGCAGCCGGTCCGGACGGCGGAGCTCGGTTACGGGCAGCTCGTCTGGTCGCCATCACCACCGGTGCGCCGGACCGCGGAGATTCCCGCCCGCCGCCTGACCCGGCTGGCCGATGGCTCCCGCGTCGCTGACCTCGGGCAGAACATCAACGGCTGGACGCGCCTGGGCGAGCTGGGGCCGGCCGGGACCGAGCTCACCCTGGTGCACGGCGAGGCGCTCGGCCCGGACGGCGACGTCACCACCGGCCACCTGTGCCCGGCCCTGCCGTTCATGCCCCATCCGCTGCCGGCCGGCATGGTCGACCGGGTCACCTCGGCCGGGCGGGACGGCGACGTCTTCGAACCACGGCACGCCACCCACGGGTTCCGGTACGTCCGCGTCGAGGGCCACCCCGGCGAGCTGGAACCCGGCAACGTCACCGGGGTGGTGTTGCACACCGACCTGCGCCGGACCGGCTGGTTCAGCTGCAGCGACGACCGGATCAACGCGCTGCACGAGGCGGCGGTGTGGAGTTTTCGCGGCAACGCCTGCGACATCCCGACCGACTGCCCGCACCGGGAACGGGCCGGCTGGACCGGCGACTGGCAGCTGTACGTGCCGACTGCGGCGTTCCTGTACGACGTGGCCGGCTTTTCCGTCAAGTGGCTGCGGGACGTCGCTGCGGACCAGGGCGGCGACGGCACCGTCGCGAACATCTCGCCGTCGGCGCGGGCCGAGGGCCTGGACGGCCCCGTCCGGTCACTGCACGGCTCGGCCGGCTGGGGGGACGCGATCGTGATCGTCCCGTGGGAGATCTACCGCGCCTACGGTGACGCCGGTGTGCTCGCGGAGCTGTGGCCGAACATGGTCCGCTGGCTGGACCGCACCGAGCAGGCGGCAGCGACGGGACGGCATCCAGCGCGCACCGGCCCGGCCCGGCCGCACGAGCGGCACCTGTGGGACACCGGCTTCCACTGGGGGGAATGGCTCGAACCGGGCGATGACATGTCCGGCCCGTTCGGGGAGTTCGCCGCGCGGGACAAATCGGACGTCGCGACCGCCTACTTCGCCCGCTCCGCGCACCTGATGAGCCGCATCGCGGGCATCCTGCGCCGTCCCGCCGACGCCGCCCGCTACGCGCGCCTGGCCGCCGCGGTGCGGG
>JBAPYC010000569.1:0-8785 GCA_049284535.1 Streptosporangiaceae bacterium | reverse complement strand
ACCGGGCAAGAGAGTGAGATATAACGGGGGCCTCAGCCCTGCCGTCCCGGATGACTAAACCTCCATAACCGCGATTATCGCGGTTAATCCCGGGATTATCGAGGGTAATCCTGGACAGAACAGGGAGCATGAGCAGCAACCGGCCCCCGGGAGCCGCGCTAGTGGCCGCAGCAGCGGACGCCGATACAGTGACCCTCCTGGCAACCGCCTGGCTCTCCGGCAAGCGGTCGGAGAACACCCGCACCGCCTACGCCCGCGACATCGGCATCACACCGCAGCGGCGGCCCGGCCTCGCACCCTCATGGCTTGACTGGTGCCAGCAGTACGGGATACACCCGGTCAATGGCGTTACCGCACTGCATGTAACCCAGTACGCCAGGCAACTCGACGACGCAGGACTGTCCCCGGCCAGCGCAGCCCGCAAGCTCGCCGCCATCTCGAGCTGGTACGACTGGCTGGCCCGGCGCGGGCATATCACCGTCAGCCCCGCCACCGGCATCGCCCGGCCCCGCCCAGCCCCAGACACCGCACCCGCCCCGGCCCTCACCACGGACCAGGCTCTCGCGCTCCTGCACGCGACCGACATCACCCCCGGCCCGCAGCGCACCCGCACCGCAGCGCTGACCGCCGTCCTGCTGCTCACCGGCGCCCGCCTCAGCGAGGTCATCAGCGCCGACGTCGCCGACCTCGGCACCAGCAACGGACGCCGGGTGCTCTGGGTCACCCGCGGCAACGGCCGCCATCAGGGCCTGCCACTGCCCGGCCCAGCCGCATCCCGGATCGACGCTTACCTCGCAGGCCGCCCCGGGCAGGCCGGCACTCAAGCGCTATTCGCCACCCGGACCGGCAGACGGCTGTTCGCCGCCGACGTGCGCCGGACCCTGCACCGCCTCGCCGCCCAGATGCCAACCCTGCCCGCCGACCTGGCCCGCCACCTGGGACCCCTCACGATCCGGCGCTCCTACGCCGCGCTGACCCTCCAAACCGGGTCACCACCCCCCGACCCCATCCCACACGCCACACGGCAACCCGGCCAAGCCCGGGGTCAAGATCCCGGACCCTGGCCCCAGGGCAGGCCCCACTGCCGCGCCCAGCGCTCTCGGCATGCCACCGGGCACACCCAGCGCTAAGGAAGAACCTGGACGCCGAGGCCATCCGGCTCTGCGCCCAGCATGGAATCGGCCTCGCCGCCTAGACCTCGCTCAAGGCCGCTAGGCCAAGACGCAAGCAAGACCGGCCTCCGGCCGGGCTCATCCCCGTTCGCCCGGCTTACCGGAGGCTCGCCGGTGGTGGACAAGCCACCACTGTCCGCCCAACGGTCGAACCTGACAGCCCCTGACAGCCGGGTGCAGACAGGCTTTCCAGCAGCGCTTTCTTAGTCTGCCCATCGAGCCCGGCTGCCGGAGCGGAGATTTCTCCCGATTCGTATGCACGGTTGGCCTCCCGGAGCATCGCCTGGACTCGTCGGGGCCGCCAGTCAGGGCCCGCTTCGATCTCGGCCGTAATAGTTTCGCGGGCGGCGGGCAGTCTCCAGAGCCAGTCAAGAGCAGGGATAGCCCGCAGCGCATCGTGAACGGCTTGTACCGGTTCCGCATCACTGAAATCGAACCATTCGCCATGCCGACGCCGGTCATCGAGCGCCTTATGCACGTCTGTTTCCGCCGGGCCAAGACCCGGCTTCACGTGACGAAGGACGATCCGTACCGGGCTACCAGAGGCCAGGATGCGCAGCCGCCGCTCCACATTGCCAGCGCGGCCAATCTTGACGACCGTCCCCTTCGGTTCCCCGATCAAATACAGCGAATCACCCAAGCGCGGTTGCACGGAAGCAGTTGGCAGACGGCGGGGCACCAGAAGAGCCGCGACAACGTCACTGTGGTCCTGGCTTGAGATCAGGCCATGCCTGGTCAGGGTTCCGTATCGCATCAGCCCGATACCCAGGTTGTAGCGCATGAGGTCATCCAGCTCCCGGCTATCGAGGCCGATCGGGAGACTGAAACGCAATAGCCCGCCCCGCAGTCAGGTTCGCTCATGTACTTACCTCCCGGTGCGGTAGCTGACCTTAACGTGAAGGGCTGACATTACGGGCCGCCGCCCGGACCTGGACTCCCATGCCTGCCGGAGCGCCTCCTCGGCGGATCCTTCCAGCGGGATCCGAGCGGACGCCCGAGCCGGGCCCGTAGCTGCGCGAGCTGGTAGCCACCGGTACCACGTGCTCAGCCACTGCCTCGGGCTTCTCGGCCGCCTGGCGGATGGCGTCGGCACGAGCCCGTAGCGGCACAATCCGCTCGCGTCTTCGAGGTACTTCCGGTGGCGCTCGGCCGCCAGGACCCGAGCTTGTGATGGCGACGGGAGCGGGTTCCCCTCGGGGATTTCCAGTGCGTCAGCCGCCAATTGAGCCAGCCGATCGGATGGGGCACGTTGGCCAGCCCCTGACGCTACGTCTGCCAGTACCGCCCCACGGTAGCGCGGGGTCTGATACCCCAGCCGCCGCTCATGGAGCCGCAGGGAACAAGGCAGAGTTACTGACCTTCGCAAGGCTCGGCCCTTGAGCGACATCGGAACGGTGGTTGGCGTTAAGGAGCCGCGCAGAGCCGTCTTAACGCCACTGGCCGTTCCGATGTCGCTGGCCGCTGGCCGCCCGAACTCTTGTAACGGTTTGAGCGCTGTAGGTGATCTGGGGTACTCGCGGGCCTACGGTGCGGTCTATGCCGGTGGAGTTTCTGTCTGATGATGAGGCGGCGTACCGCCGGTACGCGGGGACGCCGTCGCAGGCGGACCTCGACCGCGTGTTCTTCCTCGACGACGAGGACATGAAGCTGGTCGGGAAGCACCGCGGGAAGCACATGAGAGCCGGCTTCGCGCTGCAGCTGGTGACCGTGCGGTGGCTCGGGACGTTCCTGGAGGACCCGCTTGACGTCCCGGGCGGGGTGCTGGACTTCGTGGCGGGCCAGCAGCTGGGCATGGCCGACCCGTCGACGGTGAAGCGCTACACCGAGCGGGAGCACACGCGGTTCGAGCACCAGTGGGAGATCAAGAAGGACCGCGGCTACCGGGAGTTCGACGACGCCGAGGAGGAGTTCACGCAGTGGGCGGCGGCCAGGGCGCGGGCAACCGGCGACGGCCCGAAGGCGATCTTCGCCGACGGGCTGGCGTGGCTGCGGGAGCGGAACATCCTGCTGCCCCGCGGCGTCACGACGCTCGCGCGGCTGGTCGCGAAGGTCCGCGACGAGACGACGCGCCAGCTGTGGGAGGAACTGGCCGCGCTCCCGGACCCGGTCCAGCGGCGCGCGCTGGGCCGGTTGCTGGACGTCCCGCCGGGATCGCGGCTGTCGGACCTGGAGCGGTGGCGCAAGGGCCCGGCACCGCGCGGGAGCGGCCCGTCGCTCGTCAAGTCCCTGGACCGGGTGGCCGAGATCAGCGGTGTCGGGCTGGCGCGGCTCGGCGCCGAGGCGCGGGTGCCGCCGCGGCGGATGGCCGAGCTGTCCAGCTACGGCATGACCGCGTCCGCCTCCCTGATCCGCCGCCACTCCGACCCGCGCCAGCTGGCGACCCTGGTGGCCACAGTCCGGCACCTGGAGGGCAGGAGCATCGACGACGCCCTGGAGCTGCTGGACCTGCTGATGATGACCGAGCTGATGGGCCGGGCGCAGCGGGAAGCCGGCAAGGAGAACGCCCGCCGGCATCCCCGGCTGGCCAGGGCATCGGGCAGGCTCGCTGTCGCGGTGGAAGCCCTGTTCGAGTCCGACGGGTGGGGCGGGCCCGGCGAGGAGCCGCGGGTCTCGGAGGTGTGGAAGGCGATCGAGTCGGTCGTCTCGCGCGCTGAGCTGCGCGCCGCGCTGGCGCTGGTCACCGAGAGCGTGCCGCCGCCCGGCGTCGACGACGACTGGCGCGCGGCGCTGCCCGCCAGGTACCCGGCCGTGTCCGGGTTCCTGAAGATGCTGCCAGCCGTGATCGACTTCGGCGCCAGCGCCGAGGGCGCGCCGGTGCTCGCGGCGATGCGGGCGCTGCCCGACGTCCTGGCCTACCGCGGCAAGCTGCCCGCCCCGCTCATCCCCGGCCGGCTGATCGACGCGGGAGTGGTGAACGGGCCGTGGCGGCGGCTGGTGTTCGGCCACCCCGCGCACGAGGACGGCGCGGTGAGCCGGCACGCCTACGCCTTCTGCGTGCTCGAGCAGTTCTGGCGGAACCTCAAGCGCCGCGACATCTGGGCTGAGGCCTCCGCCCGATGGTGTAACCCGCAGGCCCGTCTCCTGGAAGGCGAGGCGTGGGCAGCGGCCCGCGACGACGTCCTGACCAGCCTCGGCCTGCCCGGCAGCCCTGACGCGCTGCTCGCCGGGCACTCCCGGACGCTGGACACCGCATATCGGGAAGTCGGCGGCCGGCTGGCCGCCAGCACCGAGGTCGCCATCGACGACGACGGGAAGATCCACCTGAGCGGCGTCAAGGCCGTCGAGGAACCGCCGTCCCTGGTCGACCTGCGCGCCCGCACCACGGCCATGCTCCCGCGCGTCGACCTGCCGGAGGTGTTGCTTGAGGTCATGTCGTGGGCGCCGGAGCTCGCGGGCGCGTTCACCGCGGTGTCCGGCGGCCGTTCCCGCTTGGACGACCTGCCCACCTCGATCGCCGCGGGCCTGACCACCCATGCCATGAACGTCGGGTACCGGCCCGATCGCGAAGAAGGGCGCGCCGGCGCTGGAGCGGTCCCGGCTGTCGCACGTCTTCCAGAACTACGTGCGTCCCGAGACCCTGGCGGCCGCGAACGCCCCGCTGGTCGCCCAGCAGGCCGGGCTCCCGCTCGCGCAGGCGTGGGGCGGCGGCCTGGTCGCAGCGGTCAACGGGATGCGGTTCGTCGTCCCGGTCCCGGCGGCGTTCGCCCGGCCGAACAGGAAGTTTTTCGGATCCAAGCGGGGCATGACCTGGCTGAACGCCATGAATGACCGAGGCATGGGGCGCGGCGTGAAGATCGTGTCGGGGACAGTGCGGGATTCCCTGCACATGATCGACGTCATCTTCGGCCTGGACGGCGGCCCCCTCCCCGAGATCGTCGTCACCGACACCGGCTCTTATTTCGACGTGGTCTTCGGCCTCCTGGAACTGCTGGGCATCTCCTACCGGCCCGCGCTCGCTGACCTGCCCGACCAGAAAGGCTGGCGGATCAAGGCCGACGCGGACTACGGGCCGCTGAGCACCTTCGCCCGCGGCAAGATCGACACGGCGAAGATCCGCAGGAACTGGGAGGACATCCTGCGGGTCGTGGCCTCGATCTACACCGGGACCGTGCGGGCTTACGACATGGTCACGATGCTGCAGCGTGACGGGCACCCCACTGCGCTCGGCGAGGCGATCGCGATGTACGGGCGGATCTTCAAGTCGCTGCACATCCTCAGCTACATCGATACCGACGAGACCTACCGGCGCGACATCAAGAGCGTCCGCAACCTTCAGGAGGGCCGACACTCCCTGGCGAGGAAGATCTGCCACGGCCGGAAGGGCGAGCTGTACCACCGGTACGAGCGCGGCCTGGAGAACCAGCTCGGCGCCCTCGGACTGGTCCTGAATTGCGTAGTCCTGTGGACGACGGTCTACCTGGACGCGGCCGTCCGCCAGCTCAGGGCCCAGGGCTACCTGGTGCGCGAGGAGGATATGGCCCGGCTGTCCCCGTTTGTCAGCCAGTACCTCGGTGTCCACGGGACCTACAGTTTCGCCCTTCCTGACCTGGCGCCCGGTGCCATCCGGGATCTCCGCGACCCCGACGCCGGAGACGATGACGACGAATGACCAGCGCGAGCGGGACGCGGCCGCCGCCGGCCGAGCGCGGATCGTCGCGGGGCGGCCATTCAACGGCCGGCTACGCCCCGGCCGGGACGAGGGCTGCCGCGGCGGTCTTCTCGTCGTGCTCGCGGAGCATCCGCATGACGGTCGCCGGGGACGGGTGCTGGCCTTTCTTCTTCCCGGTGGAGATGACGAGCCTGCCGGCGATGTCGCGCAGGCTCAGCTCCTGCGCTCGCAGGTGCAGGGCGACCGCGAGCATGGCGGCGTCGGTGACGGCGGCGCCGCCGATCGACTTGCCCCGGGTGCGGGCCGACTCGTGGCCTTCCAGGGTGCGGTCGCGGATGTACTCGCGTTCCATCCCCGACAGCGCGGCGAGCACGGTGAACACGACCCCGGACGGGTCGTGCGAGCCCTGCAGCTCGCCGGTCAGGAACTCCAGGCCGATGCCGCCGGCGCGCAGCTGCTCGGCGAGCGCCGCCAGCTCGATGCCGCGGCCGAGCCGCTTGTGCTCGTGCACGACGACCGTGACCGCGGCCCCGGACGCGCGGATCTCCCGGACCAGGGCGACGGCCTTGTCGAGCTCGGGCCGGGTGACCGCGCGGGTGGAGATCTTCTCGGCGAAGACCCGGGTGACGCCCGAGGCCTTCAGCGAGTGGATCTGGGTGTCGAGCGACTGGCGGACGGTGGAGGCGCGGGCGTACCCGATCCGCACGTGCCCGGCCGGCACGGTGCCGGCCACCGCGGGGCGGGGCAGCTCGGTCCAGGCCGAGCCCGGCCCGCGCAGCGGCGGGACCGGGACACTGAGGGCCTTCGCAAGAGCGGGCACGAGCCGGAACCGCGCGGTGTGATACTGGGCAGCGACCCTGCCCCGGCCGGTCCGGCACGGCGACCCGGCAGGCGCGGCGCAGGAGGACATCGGGCAGTCGTTAGCTTCTACGCGCAGGAAGTCGTCGTCGCTCACCCGCAGATCGTTTCATATGGGCGTTTCATTCGTCCGCCCGTATGCAACAACTCATGAAACGCAGTTTGCCCTGCTCGGCCTCGTGGCGCCGGGGTGTTTCATAGGTGCTGGCCTGTGAAACACCACCAGCGTTCGCTGGTGATTGGGTCCTACCTTGCGGTCTATGCCGGCGGAATTCCTGACCGATGATGAGGCGGCCGCGTACGGCCGGTCCGCGGGAGCGCCGTCGCAGGCGGACTTGGAGCGGGTGTTCTTCCTTGACGACGATGACCGGGCGCTGGTCGGCCGGCATCGCGGGGAGCACATGCCGGTGGCGCTGGGGGCCGGCGACCCCGCGAGGTGCTACTGGCTGGGCGGCAATAGGGCGTACGCCAGGCAGTCGGTCAGCCACTCTTCAGCCTGGCGCCATGACCAGCCTCGGCGCATCACGAGGGCCCGGAAGGTGTCCGGACTCACCAGCGCATAGGTGATGTCGCATGCCGCGGCCAGGGTGAGCCCGGGATGCAGCATCCCCTGCTCCGCGAGCGGGGCGAACAAGTTCGCCGGCCCCATCCGCCGGCCTTCCTCGATCTGGTCCAGGAAGAGGGCCACGTCGGGCTCGGCGGGTGCCGTGGCGCGCAACATGTCGATCAGTCCGACGACGCGAGGCGTCACCTCGCGGATGTGGCGGACATAGAGGCGCAGCTTGCCAGCCGGGTCTGGCTCCGCTTCGATGCGGCGGCTCCACGCGCGCTGGGACGGATGCACTGCCGGATCGTCCTCACCCGCGACCAGGCGCGCCCCGACGGCGCCCAGCAAGGAGGCCTTCGTCCCGTATGCCTGATACACGGTCTGGGCGTGCACGCCCGCGGCGTCGGCCACAGCCTGGACGCTGGTGCTGGCGTAGCCGCGCTCGCCGAAAAGACCAGCTGCGGCCTGCTCGATGCGGCGCCTGGTGTCCTCGCCGCGCCGACGCCGCCCGGGTGCCGGCCGGGTAGACCTTGACATTTATATATAGTAACACTATATAGTGCTGCTATAGCTAGTCCTAAGGAGCAGGTCATGCGCGTTCTGTGCAGTACGACACCGATGGAAGGGGTGTTCGCGCCCTTCGTGCCGTTGGGCAAGGCACTCCTCGCGGCCGGTCACGAGGTGCTGGTGGTGACCGGTCCAGATCTGCTGCCCCGGGTGGCCAGGGAGGGCTTCGCCACCCGCGCTGCTGGGCCGACGGCGATGGAGGGCGCGATGGCGGCGATGGGGGACCCGGCCGTCACCGCAGCGCCCGAGGGGGAACCGTGGCACTTCGGCGGAGCCATGTTCGGCGCAGTTATCGCGCCGGCGAAGCTGCCGGCGCTGCGGGAAGCGGCCGAGCAATTCCGGCCCGACCTGGTCCTGCATCCCCCGGTGGACCTGGCTGCCCCGTTGCTCGCGACGCAGCTCGGACTCGCCTCGGTGACCTACGGCTTCGGCCGTCCGATGGACAGCAACCACGTGCGGGCGTTCGCGACCCGGGTGGCCCCGCTGTGGGAACAGAGCGGGCTTGACCCGGATCCCTGCGCCGGGCTGTACCGGTGCCGCTACCTCGATCCCAGCCCGCCGATACTGCACGGCGAGCCGACAGCGGCCGACCCGGTAAGCCGGCCGCTGCGTCCCGAGCTGCCAGGGGATGCCTCGGCCACGCTGCCGGGCTGGGTTAGCCAGGCCGAGCGCCCTGTGGTGTACCTGTCCCTGGGGACAGTTCCGTTCTTCAACCAGCCGGACAAATTCCGGCTGCTCCTCGCCGATCTCGCCGGCGAAGACATCGAGATCGCGGTGACCATAGGCGAGCTGAACGACCCAGCGGCACTGGGCAAGCAGCCAGCGAACGTCCACATCGAGCGCTGGCTGCCCCTCGCCCCGCTGCTCCCCAAGTGCAGCGCGGTGGTCTGCCACGCCGGCTCCGGGACCACCTTGGCCGCGCTGGTCTGCGGCCTGCCCCTGGTGCTGGCACCGCAAGGGGCGGATCAGTTCACCAACGCCGCCGCTTGCGAAGCGGCCGGGGTGGCCACGGTGCTGCGGCCGCACCAGCTG
>JBAPYC010000568.1:0-5774 GCA_049284535.1 Streptosporangiaceae bacterium | reverse complement strand
CTCGGCCGCAGCGAGGGCGCGACCCTGCGCGGCTGGCTTTCGGCGCTGCCGGCGGAGTCGGTACGCGACCGTCCGCGGCTGTGCCTGGCCCAGGCGTACAGTGCTGCCCGGGGCTTCCAGGCCGAAGCGCTGGAGGCTCTGCTCGATGACACCGAACGCGCCTTTGCGGCCGGCGGCGACGAACCGTACGAGGACCCCGCCGCGCGGCCCACGAGCGTGCTGGCCAATGTCCCCGCGGGGATCGCGTTCCTGCGCGCCGTCCTGGCGAAGCTGCGCGGTGATGCCGCCCTCGCGGCCGGCTACAACCAGCAGGCCCTGGCCCACCTGGGCGAGGATGAGCGGCTGATGCGCTGCTTCGTGCGCTGGAACCAGGCGGGGGTGCACTGGCTGGACGGACGGCTCGGGCCAGCCGAGCGAGGCCTGGCCGAGGTGCTCGCCGAACTGCGGGCTGCCGGCGGAGCGGGCCGACGCCTAGGCGGCGAGCCCACGCAGGTCTTCCGCGCTGGCGAAGGCGGCACCGAGTTCTTCGCTGCCTTTCTGGCCATGCGCGTCTGCTACGAACTGGGCCAGGTGCAGCGCGCCCAGGGCAACCTGGATGCTGCGCTGGCCACCTACCGGCAAGCGCTGGAGAGGGCTGGCGAAAGCAGTCAGCCACCCTATCTGGGCCTGGCGCACGTGGGCCTGGCCCAGATCCTGTACGAGCGGAACGAGCTGACCGCCGCGCTTGATCACGCCACCCAGGGGGTCACGCTGAGCCGGCAGCTTGCCTACCCCCCGCCGCAGGCCGCCGGCCTGGCTATCGTGGCCCGGATCCGGCACGCGCAGGGTGACCCGGCCGGGGCCCTGCAGGCGATGGGCGAGGCCGGGCGGACCGGGCTGAGCTCGCAGGTGATTCCCCTGCTCAACCCGGTGCCATCGCAGCGGGTAGGGCTGCTGCTGGCCCAGGGCGACGTCCACGCGGCCGCCCAGTGGACAACGACGGCTGGTCTCAGCCCAGACGACGAGCCAGGTTACCCCCGCGAGCCGGCATATCTGATGCTGGCCCGGGTGCTGCTCGCCCAAGACGCCCCCGGACCGGCACTCACGCTGCTGCAGCGGCTGCTCGGCGCCGCGGCCAGCCAGGGCCGGGCCGGCAGCGTCATCGAGATCCAGGCGCTGCGGGCGCTCGCGCTGGCCGCCCGCGGTGATCACGCCAGCGCCCTCGGCGCGCTGACCGAAGCGCTCACGCTCGCCGTCCGGCCCGGCTATGTCCGGGTCTTCGCCGACGAGGGCGAGCCGATGCGCGCCCTGCCCGCCCAGCTGTCCGCCACCCGGCCGGGCCAGCAGCACGCGGCTCTCCGCACCGAGCCCGGCTACCTGGCCGCGCTCCTGAGCGCCTGCGGCCGGGCAGACGCCGTGCCGCCGCCGGGGCGATCCGCGGCCGTACCGCCGCGCATGGCCGAGCCGCTGACCGGCCGCGAGCTGGAGGTGCTGCGGCTGATTGCCGCGGGCAGGTCAAACCCGGGCATTGCCCGCGAACTTTTCGTGTCGCTGGACACGGTCAAAAAGCACGTGACCCACCTGCTGGGCAAGCTCGGCGCCGCCAACCGCACCGAGGCCGCCGCGCGGGCCCGGCAGTTTGGCCTGATCCCCTGACACCGCACCCCGGGCAGCTCCGGGACGTCCGGTCCGCAGGCCCGGTTACGCCGGACATAACGGTGGCCAGCTCTGGGTTGCATCCATAGCGGGTCATCCCGCAGCCAGCGGGACCATGAATCAGGGAGCTGACATGACGGACAACTACCGCAAGGACCCCCAGGCTGTCTCCCGGCTTACCCCGGAGCAGTACCGGGTCACCCAGAAGAAGGGCACCGAGCCGCCGTTCCGGAACGACTACTGGGACAACAAGGAGCCCGGCATCTACGTCGACGTCGTATCCGGCGAGCCGCTGTTCGCCTCGGTCAGCAAGTTCGACAGCCACACCGGCTGGCCGAGCTTCACGGCCCCGATCGAGCCGGGCAACGTGGTCCAGCGCCGCGACTTCAAGCTTGTGCTGCCCAGGACCGAGGTCCGCTCCGCCCACGGCGGCAGCCACCTGGGCCACCTGTTCCACGACGGGCCCAGGGAAGCCGGAGGCCTGCGGTACTGCATCAACTCCGCCGCCCTGCGCTTCGTCCCGGCCGCCGACCTGGAACGTGAGGGCTACGGCGCCTACCGCAAGCTCTTCGAGCCGGCCGACGACACGGGCAGTGCATCGTGACGACCGAGAAGGTTCGGCATAGATGGCCGCTTTTGCCGTAGATCGCGCTGCCGTTTCGCTGCGCAGGTCAGCGGGACGAACTCGCCTCAGGACCGGCGATGCTCTAACCCTGGGTGGAGACCTGATTCTACTCGCGGGCTGATGCGCGGCGGGCTCCCGCCCGGAAGCATTGCCGGCATGAGAAACACCGATGTAGTGACCGTGCGAGGTCTGCGCAAGGCGTACGGCAACCGAGTGGTGGTGGACGATCTGGACCTCGATGTTCCCACCGGCGAGATCGTTGGGCTGATCGGCGCAAACGGGGCCGGGAAGACAACGACTGTGGAGTGCTTGCAGGGCCTGCGCAAGCCCGACGCCGGCACGTTGCGCGTGCTCGGCTTTGACCCGGTGACCCAGGCCGCAGACCTGCGCCCGCATGTTGGCAGCCAGTTGCAGGACTCGGCGCTGCCGGACCGGCTGCGGGTGGCCGAGGCGGTCAAGTTGTTCCGCACCCCGCACGGGCGTGACGGCGCAGAGCTGCTCGAGCAGTTCGGGCTGGCCGCCCGCCGGCGTTCGGCTTTCGCGTCGCTCAGCGGCGGCGAGCGACAGCGGCTGTTCCTGGTCCTCGCGCTGCTGAACCGGCCGCGCCTGGTGATTCTGGACGAGCTAACCCAGGGCCTGGATCCAGCCGCGCGCCGCGGCGTGTGGGCCGCCATCCGTCAGCTGAACGAGGATGGCACCACTGTGCTGCTTGTCACGCACGAGATGGACGAGGCCGAGAGCCTGTGTAACCAGGTGCTGGTCATGCGGGCCGGGCGGCTGGTAGACGCGGGGGCACCGGCGGAGCTAGTGGGCCGGCACGCCGCGGAGGCGACGATGCGGTTCAGCCTGCAGGAATACCCGCCTGGGATGCTGGACTCGCTGGGGCGGATCGACGGCGTAAGGTCCGTGGACCGGGCTGGGGCGCACGTCGTCGTGCGCGGTGAGCGACGGGTCGTCGCGCACGTCTGCGCCGCCATGGTCGCGTGTGAATCCGTCCCGGCCAACCTCGAGGTGCACGTTCCCAGCCTGGAGGACGCGCTGCTCCGCCTGCTGTCCGGGCAGGCCACGCAAGCCGCTCACCTGGAAGGAGCACGGGCATGAAGGGCCAGACGGCACAACTCATCCGGGCGGAGCTCACGCTCATCCGGCGCGATCCGCTGGTGCTGACCTTCGTGTTCGTGTTCCCGATCGTCACCATGCTGATCATCGGGGGCGCCTTCGGCACCCAACCGGACCGTGCGTTCGACTTCACCGACCCGTCGCACTGGTACGTGGCGTCCTACCTCACCGTGGTGATCGGTGCGATCGGCTTGGTGATGGTGCCGGTTCACCTGGCCTCGTACCGAGAACGCGGGGTGCTGCGCCGGTTCGCGGTAGCCGGCTTCCCGCGCTGGTCGTTCGCCCTTGCCGAGCTGGTGGTCGGCCTGGTAGCGACCGTGGTCGCGTGCGCGCTGCTGCTGGCGGTCGCCGCGCCGGTGTACGGGCTGCCCGCCCTGCACGATGCCTGGCGGGTGCTGCTCGCACTGGCCCTGGGCGCGGTCTGCTTCACCGCCCTGGGGGTGCTGCTCGGCTCGGTGCTGCCGTCGGCCCGCTCGGCTCAGGCGGTAGGGCTGGTGCTGTTCTTCCCGTCCTTCCTGCTCGGTGCCGGAGGCCCGCCGCCGCACGTCATGGGCTCTGCCGTGCGAGCGATCGCCGGGCCGCTGCCGCTGACCCTGCTGACCGATGCGGTGCGCGAGCCGTGGCTCGGCCTCGGCACCGCCACTGCGCCGCTGGTGGCGATGGTGGCGCTGACCGTGGTGGTCACCGCCGCGGCCGCCCGCCGTGCGGTCCTGTGAGCGGCGTCACAGGATTTCGTAGAATCCGGCCATGAGCGCCAGTGCTTGCCCGGTCCTGCCGTCCGGCGTGGGCCGGGCCAGCTTTCTGGTGTTCACCGGCGTCGTCGGCCTGGGACTGGCGCTGGGGCAGCTGAAAGAGCAGCCGCCGGCGGGCGTGGCGGCGATCGGTGCCGCCGTGGCCGTGGCGGCCGCGGTGTTCCTGCTGCTACGGCGGCGGCCGGCGGCGCTTTCCGCCGTTGTGGCCTGCGCCGGGATCACGGCCGTCGGCGGCAGCCGGTCGGCTAACCCGGTGTGGTTCGCGATGCTGCTGGTCGTGGGGTGGTGCGCGCTGACCGAGGGACGCCGCGTCGGGCTGCCGTTGTGGCTCGCCGTGCTGGCGCTGTTCACGGTCCAGTGGGTGCACTTCAGTCCCGATCAGGGCTGGGGTGCCTGGATTGCCGGGAGCAGCGTCATGGTGCTCGGCGGTCTGGTGCTGCGCAACCAGCTCATTCTGGTCGCGCAGCTGCGGGCGGCACAGGCCGGGCTGGCGTCGAAGGCCAGGGCCGAAGAGCGCAACCGCATCTCGCGTGACCTGCACGATGTCATTGCCCACTCGCTGACCATCTCGCTGCTGCACGTCATGAGCGCGCGGCTGGCTGTCGAGTCCGATCCCGACGACGCAGCCCGCTCCCTGGCGGAAGCCGAGCGCCTGGGCCGGGAAAGCCTGGCCGAGGTCCGGCAGGTGGTTGGCCTCCTGCGCGCCGACGGAGAGGGCGCTGGCTTGGACCGGACCCTGCCGCAGCCGGGCGCGTCAGGGCTGCCTTCGCTGGCCGAGCGATTCCAGGCGGCCGGCGCGGACGTCACGCTGACGGTCGACGGCGATGCGGGGCGGCTGCCCGCCACGGTCGGGCTAGCGGTGTACCGCATCCTGCAGGAGGCCCTGACCAACGTGATCAGGCATGCGCCCGGGGCGCCGGCGTCGGCCCGGCTGGTGGTCTCCGAACGGGAAGCCACGCTTACCGTGGACAGCCTGGGCAAGCCTGGGGCGGGGACCGGGCACGGCGTGCCTGGCATGCGGGAACGAGCTGAGTCGATCGGCGGGAGCTGCTCAGCGGGGCCTAGCGGCGCCGGCTGGCTGGTGCGCGCATCGTTCCCCCTCGTGGCCGCAAGGGACGCGTCATGATCAAGGTGCTGCTCGTCGATGACCAGGAACTCATCAGGGCCGGCCTGCGCGGTATCTTGCGGGCTCAGTTTGGCTTCGAGATCGTCGGCGAGTGCCCGGATGGTGGCGCGGTGCCAGCCGCCGTCGACACGCTGATGCCGGATGTGGTGCTGATGGACGTGCGGATGCCGCTGGTTGACGGGGTGACCGCGACCCGTCGGCTGCGGGACCACGGCAACGTCACGCCGGTCCTCGCGCTCACCACGTTCGACGATGACGAGGTGCTCGCCGGGATGCTCCGGGCCGGGGCCGCCGGCTTCATCCTCAAGGGCATCCCAGCCGAGGACCTGCAGCGCGCGGTCCGCGTCGTGGCCGAGGGCGGCGCCTGGCTCGATCCCGGTGTCACCGCCCGGGTGCTGGCCACCTACCGGTCGGCGCCGGTGGCGACACCGCCCAGGGGCGCGGAGCTAGCGGCCCTGACCGCGCGCGAACTCGAGGTGCTGGCCCTGATCGGCGCCGGGAGGACCAATGCCGAGAT
>JBAPYC010000567.1:0-3449 GCA_049284535.1 Streptosporangiaceae bacterium | reverse complement strand
CGGCATGTGCGGGACCGACCCGGCCCAGCCGCTGGCCCGGCCCGACCGCCCCGGCGACTTCCTGGACCTGGACCAGGCGCCGCTGCGCGGGCTGCGGGTGGCCTGGACCTTCGACCTCGGGGATCTGCCGGTGCAGCCGGAAGTGCGGGCGGTGCTCGGCGCGTGCCGGGCCCGGCTGGAGGCGGCCGGCTGCGTGGTCACCGACGCCGCGCCTGCCCTGAGCGACGCCGACGAGGTCTTCGCAGTGCTGCGGGCCGAGCGGATGGCGGCCATGGCACCGTTCCTGCGCGCGCACCGCGACCAGGTCAAGGCCACACTGGCATGGAACATCGAGAAGGGCACCGGGCTGGACGGCGAGCAGATCGCCCGGGCCCACGCCCGGCACGCCGAGATCGTCGAGCGGGTCGCGGCCTTCCTGGCGGGCGGGCCGTACGACGTGCTCGCGCTGCCCACGGTGCAGGTGGTCCCGTTCCCGGTCGAGCAGGAATACCCCACCCAGATCAACGGCCAGCCGATGGCCACCTACATCGACTGGATGCGGTCCTGCTCCCGGATCACGGTGAGCCTGCACCCCGCTGTCACCGTGCCGGCCGGGCTGACCGCGGATGGCCTGCCCGCGGGCCTGCAGCTGGTCGGCCGCTACGGCTCCGACCGGCGGCTGCTCGAGATCGCGACCGCGGTCCACGCGGCGGCCGGACCTCCGGTCGCCGGCCCTAGCTGACCAGGCCCGGGAACGCCTGCGTGCTGCCCCGCCAATAGGCGGCGCGCCCGGCCGGGCCCTGCATGGCCAGCGCACCGAAGGTGCGCAGCTGCCGGTCGGTGACCGCGACCAGGCCGAGGTAGGCGCGGGCTACGCCGTCCTCCAGATAGGCGGCCAGCTTCATCGCGCTGGCCGTGTCGTGGACGCGAAACGGCAGCTCGTAGGTGGCCTGCGCGGCCACCGGGACCGCGCCGCGGGCATTGATCATCGCGGCCAGCGTGTCGCGGGCCTGGTTGTGCCCGGTCCAGTCCTGTTCGGCCGCGGCCTGGTGGCTCCCGCTCAGGTGGGCGCCGGCCACGCCATAGCCGAAGATGGCCGCGTCCTCGGCCGCCAGCGCTCCCTGCAGCGCGGACACCACCGCTACCCCCGTCGTCACGGCCTTTATCCCCCCAGGACCGCGACGTGCGTGGCGTCCGAAGCGGCGATGCTGGCGAACAGCTGGGCCAGCGACGGCTGCACCGTGGCCAGCTTCTGCACCAGGCTGGTGGCGGAGGCGTGCTCGGCCGCCCGCAGCGTCGCCGTCGTGACCGGCCCGGCCGGGGTGGCGCTGGCCGACGGGCTCGCCGACGGGGCCGCGCCGCTGGGGATGACGAGCCTCGCCCGGAGCCAGGCCAGGTGCTGCTCATGCTGGCTGAGCAGCGGCTCGAGCACGCTCGCCTGCGGTGCCGCCGCGGAGCGGCCGGCGATGGCCGCCCGGTACTGCGCGACCAGGGCTTGCTCGGCCGTGATGACCGCTTGCAAGGTCACCACGTCGTGGCTGAGCGGCGGCCGGCCCGACAGCGGATCGGGGCCGGCGAAGGCGTCCGAGGAACGACAGCCGGCGGCCGCGAAGAGCAGGGGCAACGTTGTCGCCGAAGCGAGCAGCAGACGGCGCCTCGGCAAAAGGTCGGGCACACGGGCAAGCTACCACGTGCGTCGGCCGGTCCTATCCGCGTTATTGCTCAACCCCGGATAGGCTAGGTCCAAAATCCCGCAGGTCGTGGACAGGAGGTCGTGATGCCAGGGAGCCAGCGGCGCACGCCCCGGTCTAAGCAGCAGGGGCCTGGCCAGCACCGGCCGCGCCCGGCCGGCGTCGGCGGATCCGTCGACGAAGACAAGATTGCGGATGTCATCCGTCCCGTAGTCGAGGCCGCGGGCATGGACCTGGAGTCCATCCGGGTCACCGCCGCGGGCCGGCGGCGCCTGCTGCGGGTGGTGGTGGACAGTGACGACGGCGTGAGCCTGGACGACGCCGCGGCCGTCAGCCGCCAGCTTTCCGCCGCGCTGGACAGCGTGGCCGTGATGGGCGACGTCCCCTACACCCTGGAGGTCTCGTCACCCGGCGTTGACCGCCCGCTCACCGAACCGAGGCACTGGCGGCGCGCAGCGGGGCGCCTGGTCCAGGTCACTGCCGAGGACGCTGGTGCCATTACCGGCCGGGTCATCTCGGCCGACTCGGATGGGGTGACCCTGGACGTCGGCGGTACCCACCGCCAGTTCGGTTATGCCGCGCTCGGCGCAGGCGCCATCCAGGTGGAATTCGGGCACCTGCCAACGGAGCTTGGAGCGACTGGCGATGGACATTGACCTAAGCGTGCTGCGCAGTCTGGAGAGCGAGAAGGACATCTCGCTGGACCAGGCCATCAAGGCCATCGAGGACGCCCTGCTCGTTGCCTACCACAAGTCCGACGGCGCGTCGCCGAACGCGCGGGTCGAAGTGGACAGGAAGAGCGGGCATGTCACGGTGTGGGCCACCCAGGCCGGCCCGGACGGGACGTCGGCGCGGGAATACGACGACACTCCGGCCGGGTTCGGCCGGATCGCGGCTACCACCGCCCGGCAGGTGATCCTGCAGCGGCTCCGCGACGTCGAGGACGAGCTGACCTTCGGTGAGTACGCGGGCCGCGAGGGCGACATCGTGGCCGGCGTGATCCAGCAGGGCAAGGATCCCCGGACGGTCCTGGTCGACCTGGGCAAGCTCGAGGCGGTGCTGCCGCCCGCCGAGCAGGTCCCGGCCGAGCGCTACATCCACGGTGAGCGGATCCGCTGCTACGTGCTGCACGTCCGTAAGGGCCACCGCGGGCCCTCGGTCACGCTGTCCCGGACCCATCCTGGCCTGGTCAAGAAGCTGTTCGCCCTGGAGGTCCCGGAGATCGCGGCCGGCGCGGTGGAGATCGTCGCGATCGCCCGTGAGGCGGGCCACCGCACCAAGATCGCGGTCCGGTCGCATCAGCCGGGTGTCAACGCCAAGGGTGCCTGCATCGGCCCGATGGGCAGCCGGGTCCGGAATGTGATGGCCGAGCTGCACGGCGAGAAGATCGACATCATCGACTACTCCGATGAGCCGGCGGACTTCGTGGCCAACGCCCTGTCGCCGGCCCGCGTCAGCCGGGTCCGCGTCGTCGACGCTGCGGCCCGGGAGGCACAGGTCACCGTGCCCGACTACCAGCTGTCGCTGGCCATCGGCAAGGAAGGGCAGAACGCCCGGCTGGCCGCCCGGCTCACCGGCTGGCGGATCGACATCAGATCCGACGCCCAGCCGCCGGACGCCCCTACCCCGTCCAGGTCCTCGTCTGACGCAGCCGCTTCGTCCGCCGCCAGCGCTCCTGCATCAGACAGCGCCCCCGTCGGCACTGGTGCCGCCACAGCCAGCGCAACGCCGGCCGCGGCCTCGGCCAGCGCCCCCGTCGGCACTGGTGCCGCGTCACTC
>JBAPYC010000566.1:0-3025 GCA_049284535.1 Streptosporangiaceae bacterium | reverse complement strand
GCTCGTGCCGCACCCACTCCCGGTTCCGGGCCGGCAGCCGGACGCCGTAGGCGAACAGCGCCTTGCGGCCCAGGCTCGGATCTCCCGGGAGCCTCGCGGCCATGCCAATCTCAGTCCTCGATCTCGCAGATGGCGGCCCCCGCGCTGACCGTCTGGCCGACCTCGACCGCCAGCCCGGTCACGGTGCCGTCCTTGTGCGCGGTCAGCGGCTGCTCCATCTTCATCGCCTCCAGCACGACCACGGTATCCCCCGAGGCGACCTGCTGACCCTCTTCGGCCACGATCTTCACGATCGTCCCCTGCATCGGGCTGACCAGCGAGTTACCGGTCGCCGCCGGAGCCGATCGCTTCGAGCGACCGCCCCTGCGAGCCCGTTCGGCCGGTCCAGACTGCCCGCCAGCGTGGACCGCGCCGAGGCCGGCGGGCAGCACCACCTCCAGCCGCTTGCCGCCGACCTCGACCGTGACCGCCTCGCGCTCGGCCGGCTCGGCCACCTCGGCGCTGTCCTGGGCCGGCATCTCCGTGTCGAACTCGGTCTCGATCCAGCGGGTGTGCACCCGCAGCGGCTCGCCGGTGAACGCCGGGTCGGTCACCACGGCCCGGTGGAAGGGCAGCACGGTCGGCATCCCGCCCACCTCGAACTCGCCCAGCGCGCGGGCCGAACGCTCCAGTGCCTGCTCCCGGCTGGCCCCGGTCACGATCAGCTTGCCGATCAGGGAGTCGAACACCTGCGGCACCGTCATCCCGGCGGTGTACCCGGCATCCAGCCGCACGCCCGGCCCGGACGGGGCGTTCCAGGAGGTGATGGTGCCGGGCGCGGGCAGGAAGTTGCGGGCCGGGTCCTCGGCGTTGATCCGGAACTCGATCGAGTGCCCGCGCGGGGCCGGGTCGTCATAGCCCAGTTCCTCGCCCCCGGCGATGCGGAACATCTCCCGCACCAGGTCCAGGCCGGTGACCTCCTCGCTGACCGGGTGCTCGACCTGGAGCCTGGTGTTGACCTCCAGGAAGCTGACCGTGCCGTCCTGGCCGACCAGGAACTCACACGTCCCGGCGCCGACGTAACCGGCCCGGGACAGGATCGCCTTGGAGGAGGTGTACAGCAGCTCGGTCTGCTCCTCCGTCAGGAACGGGGCCGGTGCCTCCTCGACCAGCTTCTGGTGCCGGCGCTGCAGCGAGCAGTCCCGGGTCGAGACCACCACCACGTTCCCGTGCACATCGGCCAGGCACTGGGTCTCCACGTGCCGCGGCCGGTCCAGGTAGCGCTCCACGAAGCACTCGCCCCGGCCGAAGGCCGCGACCGCTTCCCGGACCGCCGAGTCATACAGGTCGGCGACCTCGGATTCCTTCCAGGCCACCTTCAGGCCGCGGCCGCCGCCGCCGAACGCCGCCTTGATGGCCAGCGGGTAGCCGTGCTCGCGGCCGAACGCCACCACCTCGTCCGCCCCGCTCACCGGGTCCTGAGTCCCAGGCGTCAGCGGCGCCCCCACCTCGGTGGCAATGTGCCGGGCCCGGACCTTGTCCCCGAGCGCCTCGATGGCCTCCGGCGGAGGGCCGATCCAGGTCAGGTCGGCCGCGATGACCGCCCGGGCGAAGTCGGCGTTCTCAGCCAGGAACCCGTACCCGGGGTGCACCGCGTCCGCCCCGGCCTCCAGAGCCGCCTTGACGATCTTCTCGATGTCCAGGTAAGTGTCGGCGCTGGTAGCCCCGCCCAGGGCGTACGCCTCGTCCGCCATCTGCACGTGCAGCGCGTTCAGGTCGGGCTCGGCGTACACGGCTACGCTGGCCAGCCCGGCGTCACGGCATGCCCGCACGATCCGGACGGCGATCTCGCCACGGTTCGCGATCAGCACCTTGCGCACAATGCCTCCCTGATATGGCTGCGCCGAGTTTAGGGCCAGCGAGATCATGCTGCCATGCCCGCCTGGCCGCCACCGGACCGGCCGCTGGACAATCCGCTCGCGAGTGCAAGAACGCGCACATCCCGCCGCTGATTATGCCGAATCCGAGCAAACGTCCGAGCGCTGCCCGGTGCCGGCGAGTTTGTCTCCGGCTGGACGCTCATCCTCAACCGAAGTGTGACCTCACGTACGTAGAGTGAGCGTGAGTCCGTGGGGAGGCCGTTCTCAGGGGTTGGGTTCATCGGGCTGGCGAACGGCGGCAACGTTTCGTTACGACGCGGTAACGAAGCCACGGCATCGCTATTCGCCCGTGCCCAGCGCGCGTTGAGACTAAGAACGGCGGCCGCAGGAAAGAACGGCGGGCGTCCGGCGACAGAACAGCGGGCTGCAGGAAAGAACAGCGGGGCGGAACGGAAGGAGCCCAGGTGCGCGTGATCCTCTCGGTGAGCCGAGGATGAGCGTGCTTGGCATGCTGGCCTGGTTCGCGGCCGCGCTGAGCCTGTGGCTCGGCGCGCGCCGGCGGGACGGCGCGGCCGGACGGGCCTACCGCTGGATGGCGGGCGGCGCCGTCCTGTACGGCGCCGGGCTGATCGTCGGCCAGGTCAGCGGCACGGCGAACCCCGCTCCTGGGCTGTCCTTCGCCGACCTGCCGCCGCTGCTGGCCCTGGCCTGCGTGGCCGTCGGCACCGCCATGCTCACAACGGCCGAACGAGCCGGTGACAGCCTTCCCGGCCGGTCTGCCCAGGCCGCGGCCGGATCCTCGTCCCCGGACAGCGCCGATCCCGCCGGCTCGGTCCTGCCCGGCCTGGCCGACGGTTACGTGCTGGCCGTGGCCCTGCTCGTGATCGGCTGGATCACCGTGTTCAGCGGGGAGTTCCACCGCTCCGGGGAGCGGCCGGGGACATTCCTGCTCGCCCTGGTCCACCCCCTGGCCGACCTGGCCGTGCTGGGCGCGCTGCTGCCCATGATCACCACCGCCTGGCGGCGGGTGACCCTTCCCTACCTCGCCCTGCTCGCGGTGGCCGTGGGCGACGCGCTGGCCGTGGGGGCGCGGGTCTCCGGCGGGCACCTGGGCGTGGCCGCCAGCCTGATGCCGGTGCTGGCGGCGGCGCTGCTCGGCCTGGCCC
>JBAPYC010000565.1:0-3264 GCA_049284535.1 Streptosporangiaceae bacterium | reverse complement strand
GGCTCAAGCAGCGCGTTCCAGGCGGACCGCACCTCGCCAGCGATCTCGCTCGCGGTCCGGCCGCCAGCGACCGTGAGCAGGGACGCAACCGAGGAGATCATCGCCCCGCCGAGGGGCGCGAACTCGTCGAGATAGCCCTGCAGCACCTCGCGATTTCCGCCATCTGCCTCGCCGAGGAACGTGACCAGTGCAGATGTCCAGCGCTGGCTGCGCAGGCTGTCACGCCACAGGTTATCCAGCACCAGCGCATCGAGCTGCGCGCCGGCCGCCGTCGCCTGCCGGCTCAGCTGCTCGATCATCAGCAGGTCAGCCACCGGCTTGACCACGAGGTTCGTCACCACGAACGCCCGGTCCCAGTCGTACTCGACCAGCGCCAGCTCGATAGCCTTGCGGACCGGCTGCCAGTCCGGGTCGGTCTGGAAGCGACGCCGCTCGCCGGTGCCGAATCCGCGGCCCTCGTGGGTCAGCCGCAGCGCAGTCGTGCGGTAGGCGGTGAGCTGTACCCGCCGCAGCTGGTCGGCCGTCTGGAACGCGGCGCAGTTGCCGACGTAGCTGCTGACCGCCAGCTGCTGCAGGTAGGCCGACAGCATCTGCAGGCCGTGTGCCAGGTACCGGCCTGGTGTCAGCGCCGCGGCCAGCAGATCCAGTGCCTGCGGGCTGAGGGACTGGTCGTAGCCGTCGCGGTCGAACCGCTCCAGGAGACCCTCGACATAGGTCTCCTGGTCGTCTTGCTCGGCCACGTAGCTGCCGTAGGTGACCGCGTCGGGATCACGGAACGCGTCCCAGTCAGGCACCGTCAGCTTCATCGAGTCGCGGTGTTCGCGCAACCAGATGTTGCCGTGCACCTCGGGTCCCATCTCCAGGGGAACGGGACCGGTGGTGTGGTTCAGGTTGTGGGTCAGGATCTCATACTCGGTGGGACGCCGGCCTAGATTGCCGAACGCGCTCCAGGTTTTCAGCCCGCGCGTCCGCGTCCTCGGGGTCGCCTTGGCCTGGGTCATGGGAGACCTCCTACAGGTCAGTCCGCGCAGCGGACGGGGCGTTGTAGAACCATACGTACTCGTCGATCCTGGTACTGAGCCTGCCCTTGAAGGACGGCATATCGATCTCCAGGGCGGCGAGCTGATACGGCTGGCCTAGGCATCGCTCTAGGCTGGCCTGAGTGAGTCGGCACCGGCCCGGCGTGTGGATGCGCACGTAGTCGTCGCGGTCCAGAATCAGCACGTCGGTGCCGGGGTTGTCGGTCTCGACCGCTTCGATGACGGCCTCGGCGAGGTTGCCGGCCCGGATGACCGGGCCGACCAGGTCGTGGGCGCTTTCGAGATCGGCGTCCATCAGAATTACTGCCATGTCTGGTCCTCGGCTCTTCTATCTGGCATTCCCTGTCCAGTACGGGTATCCGGCCACGGGATCGCCGCGCTACACCTTGAGCGGTGAGGGGTCTGGCGACCGAAGGCGCACCTCGACCATCCCGTCGCCGGTAACCCGGACGTCATGGCGCCGCAGGCAGGCATCCCGGGGGTTGATCCCCGCGCCGGTACGGGCGTCGAACTGCCACTCGTGGGCCCGGCAGGTCAGGACGCCCCCCTCGAGCTCCCCTTCGACCAGGGACTGGCTCTGGTGCGGGCAGATGCCGTCGTAGGCCCGGATCTGCCCGTCGACCTTTACCACCAGCACCTCGGCGTCACCGACATCGAAGGACTCCATCTCGCCGTCCCACAGCGAATCGGCGTCGATCAGCTCAACGTAGCCGTCAGCAGCTTGCGCGTCCGGGCCTGGCTCAGGCATCGGCGGGCACCCCGGCGCGGAAGCGGACGTCGAACCACTGCAACGGCAGCACCTCGCGGGAGGCCATCACCGAACCGAGGGTGGCGCCCGGTGCCAGCAGTTCGCCGTTGAACAGCACCTGGTAACCATTGAAGCCGGCCGGCCTGGCGACGCGACGGCCCACGCTGTGCACCGCGACCTTCTCCGCAATCTGGTCCATCGTGTCATCGGTGTCGACGGCGACCAGATGCGGGACGAAATCACCGACGAAGCGCCCGGTAATCGGGAACAGTGCCATGCCGATCCTCCCTTAGCCTCAGGCGACCGGAGCGGCCGCGTGGTCAGCTGCGGTGTAGTCCTTGGCCCAGGCGTAGCCGTAGACGTCATCGCCCATCACGTCCGGGGTCAGCCCCATCCACTGCAGGCCGCCGCCCAGGTCGGGTGGCACGATCTGGCCGCCGATGAACCGGTCGACCACGGTCTGGTGGCCGGCGTACCGCTCGGGATCCTGCTCGAAGCACCACTGCGAGATCGCGGAGTCGAAGCTGTACAGCCGTCCGTTGTAGACCAGCTGGTGCGGTGCCAGATCGTGCCGCGACATGGCCGACCCGAGGGGCAGCTGGGTCAGGTTGCACAGCGACGGCAGCGTCTCGGGGAGCGCCTGCTGCATCCGGTCGTGGTTGACGTTCTCGATGATCTCGTCCCACAGGACGCCCCAGTTGTCTTCCCAGGTGGGGTACTTCTCGTTGAGCCAGGCGCGTTCGTCCTTGGAGACCCCGGCGTTCGGCTTCCAGAACAGAGTCGGGCGCCAGAACCAGGTGCCGATGTGCATCGCGTGGTGGCCGTTCTCCAGCGAGTGCAGGAACTGGTCCCAGTACCACGGCTTCTTCAGGCCGTAGTCCTCCAGGATCCGCTCGTGGTGGTTGACGATCCACTCCAGCATGAACTCCTTGAACGACATCTTGCGCTGCTCGAGTGGGGTGTAGTAGTCCATCGCCGGCCCGGTCAGGGTCTGGAAGAGCCGGGTCGAGCGCCAGAACGCGACGTCGAGGGCCTTCTGGGCTCGTTCCGGGTCGTGCTCAATGAGAACCTGCAGGGTCGGGAAGCCCTGCTGGGCGTGGCGGGCCTCGTCGGTCTGGATGGACGACAGCAGGTTGGACCAGTTGATGTCGCCGGCCGCCATAGCGTCGGCGGCCAGCGCGACGAACTGGATGTTGGTGAAGCCGTGCTCGACGGTCAGGCTGGTGGCCAGCGCGGCCTCCACGCAGTCCGCGTTGAGCATGACATCGTCGAAGAAGTTCTTGACTGCCAGCACGCCCCACTCGTTGGTGTGGAACGCCTTCTGCGCCCAGTCGAACCGCGGGTCGGCCCTGAGCAGGTCGTGGGAGAAGCGCAGGTCCAGCTGAGTGTGGCGGGTCTCGTCGAGCATGCCGAACACGCCGAGGTTGCGCCACTTGGGTGTCGGCGCGAAGCGGCAGAACCGGCTCTGCATGGTGA
>JBAPYC010000564.1:0-2579 GCA_049284535.1 Streptosporangiaceae bacterium | reverse complement strand
GGCCAGGACCGCGATCTGCCGTCCGGAGATCACGTGCTCACCCAGCCCGGCCAGCGCGGCCAGTGCCCCCATCCGGACCGGGGTGGCATGCGCGGCGCAGATCTCCCGCAGCCCGGAGATGATGTCGGCCCACGGCCGTTCCGGCGCCGCGAGCGCGGCCCGCACCGCCTCCGGATCCGGTCCGGGCGCGCCGGTCCCCTCCACCGGCGCGTCGCCGATCATGACTACCCGCGCCCCGCAGGCCAGCTGCTCCCTGGCCTGGCCGGCGGACGCAGTGACGAACAGGGAGTGCTCCCGGTAGAAGGCGGGCTGCCGCGCCCACGGGATGGCACCGCCCAGCCGGACGTCGCCCGCCGTGGTCAGGGCGTCGAGCAGCGCGCGGACCGCGGGCGCCTCACGCGGATCGCGCCCGGCGGCGTATACCGGCTCCGCCGGGCGCTCATCAGCCAGGCCGATCGGGTTGAACCGGGCCAGCTGAACGCCGAACCCGTCGTCGGACACCACGTCGCAGCTGGCCGCGACCCAGTCCAGGCCGGGCGCCAGGTGCGCGGGCACGTTCCGCACGAAGATCACCGGCTTGCCCAGCGCCCGTGCCGCCGCGATCAGCCGACCGAGCCGGCGCCCGCGGTCGGTGGCGGATGGGTCGCCCGCATACGCCCACGCCGAGCCGGCCAGCATGGCCGCCGCCTCGATCAGCACCAGGTCGGCACCCGCGCTCTCCAGCATGACGTCGGCGTCGTGCGGGAGCAACGGTAGCACGGCGGCATCGGGCGCGAGCGCGGCGCACGTGCTCGCGGTCAGGACCCCGGTCACGACCAGTCCCTGCTCGCCGAGCCCGGGGGCGGTCAGTGCCGACAAGAACCGCTCTCCGACGCCAGACAGGTCGCTGAGCTGCGCGGACGCCAGCGCCAGGGTGGCGGCCCCGGGTCCGGTCAGGCCGCCGCGTTCCCGCCACAGCCGGACCAGGTCGGCGGGCAGCTGTACCCCCCGCGACCAGGGCCGGCGCGCGGCCCGGACCAGGGTCCGGCCCAGCTCCATGGTGGCGGACCCTTCCAGCGCGGTCAGCCGTGACTGGGTCATGGCCAGCTGCAGCCGGGTCTCACGCAGCGAACGGGCCAGCCGGTCCCGCTCCGCAGCAAGCCCCGGGTCGGCCCCCTGCGATCCAGCCTGGTCAGCCGGCGACCCGGCCTGATCCGCCTCAGCGGCTGCACGCGCCTCAGCGGCCGGTTCCACTTCGGCCGCCGGGTTAAGCTCGGCCGTCTCCGCTCCTGTCTGTGTCATGAGCCCTCCCGGTCCAGCCATGCGGTGATGATCCTGGCGATTCGCGGGCCGGCCTGGCCGTCCCACAGCGGCGGCAGCTCGCCCAGGTAGGGCCCGTCGTCGCAGGCCTTGAGCGTGGCGGCGGCCAGCTCGCCCGGGCTGGCCAGGCGGTTGCTGCCGCTGGTCACGGTGACCGGGCGCTCGGTGTTCGGCCGCAGGGTCAGGCAGGGCACCCGCAGCAAGGTGGTCTCCTCCTGCACGCCGCCGGAATCGGTGATCACGGCCCGGGCCCCTTTGACCAGGGCGATGAACTCCAGGTAACCGAGCGGGAGAGCGACGTGCACCCGGGGGTGCAGGCCGAGCCCGGCCGCCTCCAGCGCGGCCCGGCCGCGCGGGTGCACCGGGATGACCACGTCCAGCTCGTCCGCCACCTCGTGCAGGGCGGCGACCAGGGTGGCCGTGGCGGCTGGATCGTCTACGTTGGACGGCCGGTGCAGGGTCGCCACCACGTAGCGGCCGGTCAGCTCGAGCTCGGCCTGGATCGCGGCGGTGTCGAACCTGGCCATGGCGGCCAGCAGGGTGTCGATCATGGGGTTGCCAGCCAGGTGCACCGAGGCAGCCGGGCGGCCCTCCCGGGCCAGATGGCCGATCGCCTCCGGTGAGGTCGCGAACAGCAGCGCGCACAGCTGGTCGGTCAGCCGCCGGTTGATTTCCTCTGGCATGGTGTCGTCGAAGCTGCGCAGCCCGGCTTCGACGTGGGCCATCGGGACGCCGAGCTTGGCGCCGGTCAGGGCCGCGCCGATGGTGGAGTTGACGTCACCGTAGACGACAGCCAGAGCCGGTGAATTCTCGGTGAACTCCCGCTCCATGCCGGTCATCACCTCGGCCGTCTGCCGGGCGTGGCTGCCCGAGCCGACACCGAGGTTCACGTCCGGCCGGGGCAGCCCGAGCTGGACGAGGAAAACCTCCGACATCCGCTCGTCGTAGTGCTGCCCGGTATGCACGATCCGCTGCTCATGACCCAGCGCGGCCAGGGCGCCGATCACCGGCGCGGCCTTCATGAAGTTCGGCCTCGCGCCGAGCACGTGCGTAATCGGTGCGCGCATCGCATCCTTTCCGTTCACCTGGACCCGCTACCATCCGCCGCCGTGACGACAACCAGCCCTCGCGCGGTCACCCTCGCGGCCTCCATCGCCTGGCGGCACCTGATCGCCGACCCGGTCAGGGCGCTGCTGCTGGGCTGGCGGGTGCTGCCCGGCCCGCTGCGCGGCGGGCTCCGGCTGGCCGGCCGGTACGGGCCGGCGGCAGTGCTGTGGGGC
>JBAPYC010000563.1:0-5390 GCA_049284535.1 Streptosporangiaceae bacterium | reverse complement strand
GCTGGCCTTCGCCGGCGCCGCCCGGCCGGTGGTGCTGAGCTTCCCGGTCAACCGCGACCGCGTCCGGGCGCTGGTATCCGGGCGGCCGGACTCTTCCGTGACCTACTCGGTGACCAGGCACCGGTGGGAAGGCCTGTCCGACGCCTGGCGGCAGGCCGGCGGCGCCCCGGACGACCTGCGGGTGGCCGTGTGCCAGGAGAACGCCACCGGGCTGGGTGAGGCCTTCGCCGAGGAGCTGTTCCGGGACGGCCCGCCGGACGCGATCGCCGCCATGAGCGACGAGCTGGCCCTCGGCGCGCTGCGCGCGGCGGCGCGGGCCGGCCTGGCCGTACCCGGCGACGTGGCCGTCACCGGCTGGGACGACACCGACGCCGCGGCCCCGGCGGGGCTGACCACCCTGCGGCAGTCGCTGCGCGACCAGGGCCGCCGCTGCGCCCGCATTGCTCTCGGCCTCCACGGGCCGGACGGCCAGGAGCCGCCTGGCTGGGAGGTCGTCGAGCGCACCAGCACCCGCTGACGTCAGGGCGCGGCGGTGAGGTCATCGGAGCGCCCGGCCGCCAGGCGCGGCCACTGGACGATCGGGCGCCCGGCCGGCCACACCGGCACCGGCGTCCAGTCGGGCGCCCCGGCGCTGGTCCGCGTGTTAGTGCACTGCTGCGGCCAGCCGGAGGGCGAATCCTCCCAGGATTCCTGGCGTCCGTACACCGTGAGGTCCATGAGCGCGTAGCTGTAGTCCATTACCTCGACACCCCGGATCGTCGTCCAGTAGGTCTCGAAGACCCGGTCGCCGTCGCGCAGGTAGCACACGATGTGCATCCGGCCGGCCTGCTTGGGCGGGGCCAGCAGGGTGGCGGCGGCATCCTGGGCCGAGTACCAGGGCATGTCCCAGCCCATGAAATCGTGGTAGCGGATGCTTTCGCCGTAGGGGCCCTGGCAGAAGACCGCGTAGGTGATGTCGCGGGAGTGCAGGTAGGACAGCTCGGTGACCTGGGTGGTGACCCAGGTGCAGCCTTCGCACTGCTCGGCCGCGGGGTGGCCGTCCCACCACATGAAGTAGTAGGCGATGAGCTGGCGGCGCCCCTCGAACGCATCAAGCAGGGTAAGTGGCCCGTCCGGGCCGGTCAGGGTCAGGCTGGCGTCGACCTCGACCATGGGCAGGCGCCGCCGGGCCGCGGCGATCGCGTCGCCCTCGTGGGTGTGGGCCTTCTCCCGGAGCCGGAGCGCATCGATTTCGGCCTGGAAGGTGGCCCGGTCGACGGCCCTGGGCAGTCCGGCTGATTCATCCGTCATGACGTTCCTCCTTGCTTTCCGGGTGCTTGCTTTCCGGGTGCTTGCTTTCCGGGTGCTTGCTTTCCGCGTGCGCGGCTTCGGCGAGACGTTTGATCGCGACCAGCCGCTGGTCCCACTGGGCAGCGAGCTCGGCCATGGCCCGGGCGGCCTGGTCGAGGCGGTCGGCCTGGACCTGGTAGAGCACTTCCCGGCCCTGCTTGCGATGGCTGATCAGCCCGGCCCGTTCGAGCACGACCAGGTGCTTGGAGACGGCCTGGCGGGAGAACGGGACCCGCCCGGCCAGCCAGCTGGCGCTGACCTCACCCTGGCTGACCAAAAGGTCGAGGACCTTGCGCCGGGACGGGTCGGCGACGGCCGACCACAGCTCGTCATCGGCCTGGGTGGTCATTTTTTGCTGGTCAGTACGGCGAGGCGGTCCAGGAATTCACCCCAGCCGTCCTGGTGCTCGTCGGCATAGCGCTGCTTGGTCGCCTCGGGCCAGGCGCGCAGCTCGTGGCCGCTCTCGACGACGCGCAGGCGGGTCCGCTCGTCGCCCTCGGGTGTCAGCGTGAACTCGACCAGCTGCGAGTTCCCGGCTACCGGTTCCTCCCCACGGGGATGGTTCCAGCGGAAGGCGAAACGGGTGGGCGGATCGACGGTCTCCACGACGACAGGGCCGCCCTGGTCGCCGAACTTCATGTAGCCATGAGCGCCCGGCTCGATCACGAGGTCCACCTGGTCGGCGAACCACTGGCTGATCTGATCGGGTTCGGTGATGGTGTGCCACACGACTTCCACCGGCGCCTCGATCAGGATGTCCCGGTCAATGGCAAGGCCTGGCATGTGCATCAGCTCCTTCTCTGTATGTGCAACCGACGGTAGCACGCAGAACGATGACTTGCAACCGTTAGTTGCACATCAAGGAAAGACCTGCTACCTTTGGTTGCACATTAAGGAGGAGGAGAAGATGATGACGAACAACCTGCACACCGAAGCGTCGCGCCTCGCGACCAGCCCGTTTCAAGGCGCGGCCGCCCCGGCTCGCCAGCGGTGGAGTGCGTTCGCGCTGCTGGTCGTGGCGTACTTCATCACGATCGTGGATTTCACGATCGTGAACGTCGCCCTGCCCGCCATCGGCCGCGAGCTCCACTTCCCCCAGGCCGGCTTGCAATGGGTCGTGACCGCCTACGGGCTGACCTTCGCCGGTTTCCTGCTCCTCGGCGGCCGCGCCGCTGACCTGCTCGGACGGCGCCGGCTTCTGATGGCTGGGCTGGCCATCTTTACCGCCGCCTCACTCGCCGGCGGCCTGGCCACCTCCGACACCCTCCTCATCGTGATGCGAGGGCTCCAGGGGCTCGGGGCCGCGCTCGTACTGCCGGCTGCCCTGTCGACCGTGATGGACATGTTCGGCGAGGGGCCGGAGCGCAACAAGGCCCTGGGCATCTGGGGCGGGGTCGGGGCGCTGGGCGGCACGACCGGCCTGCTGGCCGGCGGCCTGCTCACCACCTACGCCGGATGGCAGTACATCTTCTTCTTCAACGTCCCCATCGGGGTGGTGGCGCTCGTCCTGGCCCCCAGGCTGGTGCCGGAGAGCCGCGGCCGCAGCGGACCGCGACGCTACGACGGTTTCGGAGCCGTTCTGGTCACCGCCGCCCTGCTGGCGGTCGTCTACGCCATCTCGCAGGCGCCCCAGACCGGCTGGGCGGCTCCCCGGACCATCGCCCTGCTCGCGGCCGGCGCGGCCCTGCTCGCCCTGTTCCTCGTGGTCGAGACCAGGGCCGAGGCGCCTCTGCTGCCCCTTCCCCTGTTCCGGCTGCGCGGCGTCGCCGCGTCGAACACGGTCGGTTTCCTGCTCGGGACCAGCTTCCTCACCTTCGTGTTCCTGGGCACGCTCTACATGCAGCAGGTGCTTGGCTTCTCCGCGCTGGCGACCGGTGCGGCCTGGATGACGGCGTCGGTGACCTCGCTGGCCCTGGCCTTCAGCGGCCTGCCTCAGCGAGTCGTGACGAGGACCTCGCCGAGGCCCGTCATGGCCGTCGGCATGGCGTTCATCGCGGCCGGGATCCTGTGGGCAGCCCAAGCCCCGGCCAACGGCAACTTCTGGCCTGACCTGGCCGGGCCGTTCTTCATCGCCGGCATCGGCACCGCGTTCGCCTTCATCCCGATCTCCATCGGCGCGCTCGCCGGGGTGACCGGGCGGGACGCGGGAGTCGCCTCCGGTCTGCTCAACACCACGCAGAACCTCGGCGGGGCGATCGGGGTGGCCGTCGCCTCCTCCATCGCGGCGTCCTACTCCCGCACGCTGCTCCAGCACGGCCACACGACCGCGGCCGCGCTCACCGGCGGGTTCCACTGGGCCCTGTGGGTGTGCGGGCTGACCGCTCTGGCCGCCATCCCCGTCGCGCTGGTCCGATCCAGTAGGACAGCAGCCTTACTGGTAGGCGAGCAGGTCCACCCGGTCGAGGTGCAGGATGTCGGTGACCAGGTTGGCGGGCAGTGGTCCGGCCAGCTCGGGGCGGACGAAGGGCACGATCCGGACGGTGAAGTCCTGGCCCGGCTGGACCAGCTCCTGCAGCTTGCTGGTGATCATGACCCGCTTGGACACCGCGGTCAGCTGGTGCTCGGGGCGGAAGTCGAAGGCGCGGCGTTCGGTCACTGGCTCGCAGTGCCCCTCGTCGCCCGCGCAGCCGCCGTGGCCGAAGATCCAGAACGACCCGGCGTAGCTGCCGTCGTTAGTCGGGGTGTCCGGCCCGGCGTCCGGGTTGTTGATGAACAGCCGGCCCTCGAAGCTGGCCTTGGAATGATCGACGCCGTGGAACTCCAGGTCGGCCCGATAATACGGCTCACCGGGGGCAGTCAGCGTCACGGTCACCGGATTCGCGACGAACTCGGCCATGTCAGCTCCTGGTCCTCACGCTGGGCTGGCCCCGTTTGTGGTGGCCCCGTTTGTGGTGGCCCCGTTTGTGGTGGCGGAGCTGGTGGCGGCCGCGTAGTCGTAACCGAGCGCCGTCGTACTCAGCGTCTGGGCGACGGTCAGCGTCGGGAAGGGACCGAGCGGGTGGTTCAGCGGCACCGATCCGACGCCCGCGCCCGGGTGGGCCAGCTGCCACAGCGCCCAGAGCCGGTCGATCATCGTGTGGTGGGCCCAGAACACCGGGTCGAAGGCCGCCAGCGGGATCTCGCTCATCGTCCCGCCGGTCCAGACGTGCACCTGGTTGTGCAGGTCCTCCAGCTGGACCGTGAAGTCCTCGAAATCCTTCAGCGCCAGGACCGTGGCGACTTGCCTGGCACTGGGCAGCCCAGCCGGCCCGTTGTCCGGACCGGACGGCCCGGGCTGGCGGAAGGTGTGATCAGCCCGCGGCACGTTCTCGTCGTTGAACTGGGCCGCGGGGATGCCTGAGATGGGCTCGCCGGCCAGCGGGTTGGCCGTGCCGTCGGGCAGCTCGGCCTCCGCGTAGGCGGCCGGGATGCCGGCCTGGGTGGACCAGTCCCACCAGGGCAGGCTCACCGGCTGGCCGGATGGCATCTGGTCCAGCAGGTGCTGCTCGAAGTAGTACAGGTAGGCCCGGTGCCAGGGCAGGAACAGCGGGCTGCCGTGCGTGCAGGAGATCGGCAGCGGCAACCCGTGGATGCCCGCCCAGTACTCGAATCCCCGGTCGTCGGACAGCGCGACCATCTTGGTCAGCGCGCTGCGCAGCGCGGCGAGCTCAGCGGCCGTCAGCCCGGTGACGCTCTTGCGGTACCGGCGGACCGACAGGGTGGTCTTGCTCACGGCCTGTGCGGCGCCGACGCTGGTGATCTCGGTCACACTTGGGACGATACTCTCCGGGCACCTGCTGAGGGAACGCCTTCGGTGTAGTACGGAGCGGGTCACTGGTGCATGGTGAATCGCCTGGTGACGGCGCTGCGAACCTGGTCGGCGCGGTCGGCGGGGACGAGCACGATCACGGAGCCGCCGAAGCCGCCGCCGGTCATCCGGGCGCCGAGGGCACCGGCCTCGATAGCAGCATCCACGGCCTCGTGGGTCGGCCAGCCGGGCTGGCGCGTCCGGGTCGCCGGTGACGTCACGCGGCGACCGCACGCCGAGCCGCGCCGCGGCCTGCTCGCAGGCCTGGCGGCGG
>JBAPYC010000562.1:0-5006 GCA_049284535.1 Streptosporangiaceae bacterium | reverse complement strand
CGCAAGGGCCGGCGCCACTGCTGTATTCCCAGGTGCGCAGCGCCCCGGAGGGCGGGCGCTGGCATGTTCGGGCCGCAAACGGGGTACGACGGCCAGCATTACCGTCCCCTCCCCTGGGAGGTCAGCCGTGAGCCAGGACAGCCGTCGTCGCTCGTCAGCGGCCTGCCCGCGCTGTGGCCGGACCGTCCAGCAGCCGAACGCCTGGTCCAGCGCCTGGCGATGTGACTGGCACGGCGAGGTGCACCCGCTGCTCCCGGCGTTCAGCCCGTCCCGCGAGGGGCTCGATGGCCTGCTGCACCAGTTCCGGCCGGACACGGCAGGCGTCCCGGTCTGGCTGCCCTGGCCCCTGCCGGCCGGCTGGCTGGTCTCGGGCTTCGCCGGCGTGGGCGACGAGCGCACCGGCGTGCGCGCCTGCGCGGTCGCGCTGTCCGGACCGAACCCGGTCGGCGGCCCGGCCGACATGGTCGTGGTGGCCGAGGAACCCGGTGTCGGGCTGGGCGCGGCCCTGGCCGGCCTGGACAGCGTCGACCCCGGAGCCGGGTTCGCATCTGCGCCGTCGGTCGCTACCGCCTCGTTCGGCCATCATGATTGTCCGCTGTGGGCGGTGGACTCGCCGGACCGCGCCACCTTCGCCGGTGAGGCCGAGGGGTACTGGCTCTGGCTGGTGCTGTGGCCGGACACCGCCGGGATGCTGCTGGTCGAGCCGCTTACCCTGCGTGACCTGCGCGACCCGGGCCAGGACCTGGACCTGCCGTACGGGGCGGCCTCGCCCCGGCTGCCCGCCCAGTCGCCGGCACCGTGACCCGCGCCGACCTGCACGTCCACAGCAGCGCTTCAGACGGGACCGACCCGCCGGCCGAAGTCGTCCGGCGCGCCGCCGAGGCCGGGCTCGACGTGGTCGCCCTGACCGACCACGACACCATGGCCGGGCTCGCCGAGGCCCGCGCCGCCCTGCCCGCCGGGCTGACGCTGCTGCCCGGCATGGAGCTGTCGGCCCGGCTCAACGATCGCAGCGTGCACCTGCTGGCCTACCTGTTCGACCCGGACCAGCCCGAGCTCGCCGCCGAACTCGCCCGGATCCGCGACGACCGCGTGATCCGCGCCCGGGCCATGGTGGACAAGCTGGCCGCCCTGGGGGTGGACATCAGCTGGGATCAGGTGGCCGCCATCGCGGGCCCGGCCGTGGTCGGCCGCCCGCACATCGCCCGGGCCATGGCGGCCGCGGGCGCGATCGCCGAGCCGAGCGAGGCCTTCACCCCGGACTGGATCGCCGACGGCGGCCGCGCCTACGTGGACCGGTACGCGCTCGAGCCGGTCCGGGCCATCGGCCTGGTCCGCGCGGCGGGCGGCGTCACCGTCCTGGCCCACCCCCGGTCAGGCGGGGAGTACACGGTGTCGGACCAGGAGATCACCGGGCTGGCCGCCGCGGGCCTGGCCGGCCTCGAGGTCCGCCACCCCGACCATTCGAAGGCCGAACGGGCCGAGCTGTCCGCCCTCGCTCAGCGCCTCGACCTGGTCGCGACGGGAGGCAGTGATGACCATGGCAGCCTCACCGGCTACCGGATCGGCGGCGAAGTCGCCCCGGACGGCAGCTACGAGGCCCTGGTCGCCCGGGCCCCCAGTAATGTGCCCCCATGAGTTCCTCTTCGTCGCTGGTCACAGACGTCCGGCGCACGTTCACCGAAGACCTGGACCCGGCCCAGCGGGCGGCTCTGCTCAGCTGGCTCGCCTTCACCGCCACGTTCGCCGGGGTCCGCGGCATCACCTACACCA
The DNA here is from genome assembly GCA_049284535.1 of Streptosporangiaceae bacterium. Lineage (GTDB taxonomy): Bacteria > Actinomycetota > Actinomycetes > Streptosporangiales > Streptosporangiaceae > Palsa-504. Next base: position 3,233 of record JBAPYC010000562.1, on the reverse strand, counting down.
TCAAGAGCGGCAAGGGCCCGTTCCGCAACCTGAGCGTGGGCGGCGAGCACCTGCACCACTACATGTGGGGCATCGGCCTGGTCAGCGGCGTAGGCGGGGTGGCCGTGCACGGCGAGAGCCGGCACCGCCAGCATCCCCTGGTCGCGACCGCGTACGGCACCGGGCTGGCCCTGATCGTCGACGAGTTTGCTCTGCTCCTGGACCTCAAGGACGTGTACTGGGCTAAGCAGGGCCGGGTCTCGGTCGACCTGGGCATCGGCAGCAGCTCGCTGGCCGGGACCTATTTCGCCGCGGTGCCCCTGATCCGGGCCCTGCGCAAGCGGATCAAGCGCGAGCGCAGCGAATCCTAAAGGACCCGGTCCTTGTGGTAAGAAGGGCGGATGACCGCCCGGATCGATCAGCTTTCCACCGCCGACGGCAACGTCTGGATCGTCGGAGACGACTCCGAAGTCATCGTGGTTGACCCCGGCCGTGACGCGGCCGGCGTGCTCGACGCAGTGGGCGACCGCGAGGTGCTCGCGGTCATCTGCACGCACGGCCACGCCGCGCATGCGGCCGCCGCCCTCGAGGTGGCCGAACGGGACGAGGCACCAGTGGCGGTGCATTCCTGGGACCGGATGTTCTGGCGGGAGTCGCATCCCGAGGAGAACCCCGACATCGAGATGGAAGACGGCGGGATCTTCGAGGTCGCCGAGGCCCGGCTCGAGGTCATCCACGCGCCCGGGCACAGTCCCGGTTCGGTCTGCCTGTACAGCGAGGACCTTGGCGTCGTGTTCAGCGGCGACGTCCTGTCCGCGGCGGGCCCGGTGCCGTACGAAGGTGAGTTCTCCGACTTCGCCGACCAGATGACCGCGATCGGTGAACACCTCCTGACCCTGCCGTCAGGCACCCGGGTGCTGCCCGGTCACGGCGAGCCGACCACGGTTGCGGCGGCGGAGAAGAAGTTCGACAGCTGGTTCGCGGCCGGGTCGACCGTGTCCCGCCTGCCCGAATAGGTTCTCCATTGGAGCAGCTGGGCTTCGAGGGCATGCCGCGGCGGCTGTATCCCTGCACGCCGACCCGGCTGGCGACCTGGCTGGACTGCCCGCGCCGGTACCGGATGACCTACCTGGACCGCCCATCGCCGCCGAAGGGGCCGCCGTGGGGCCACAACAGCCTCGGCGCCAGCGTCCACAACGCCCTGGCAGGCTGGTGGCGGCTGCCGCTGGCCCAGCGGACTCCCGCGGCCGCGGCCACCCTGATCGACCGCGGCTGGATTAACGAGGGCTTCGCGGACGAGACCCAGTCCGTCCGCCAGCGCGAACGCGCGATCGCCATGGTAAAGGTCTACGTCTCCGGCCTGGACCCGGCCGACGAGCCGCTCGGCGTCGAACGAACCGTGGCCACCCGCACCGAGACCATCGCCGTCTCCGGCCGCATCGACCGCCTAGACGCCCGCCCCCCAGAACCCGACCCCGACGAAGCCAATCCCACCGGTCCCGCCGCATCCAGGGCCACCGAGCTCGTGGTCGTCGACTACAAGACCGGACGGCACGTGCTCAGCACCGACGACGCCCGCGGCTCGATGGCGCTGGCCCTGTACGCCCTGGCCGCTGGCCGGGTGCTGCGCCGTCCCTGCCACCGGGTCGAACTGCACCACCTGCCCAGTGGCCAGATCGCGGCCTGGTCGCATACGGACGAGTCGCTGGCCCGTCAGCTCGGCCGGGCCGAGGGCATCGCCGCCGAATGCGCCGCCGCCGACGAGCAGTTCCGCGACGGGCTCCCCGCCGACCGCTACGACGAGGTCTTCCCGCCCCGTCTCAGCCCCGCCTGCGGCTGGTGCGACTACCGCCGCCACTGCCCCGAAGGCGCCGCCGCCAGCACCCCCCGCCGCCCCTGGGACGGCCTCTAACCCCACGCCAGCCCCGCCAAGCGCTCGTCTAACCCCACGCCAGCCCCGCCAAGCGCTCGTTTTCCCTGCCAAGCCCGTCGGCCCGCAATCCCCGCCAGCCTGCTCATGCCTGCCCCACCCCGCTAAGCCCTACCAGCGCGCTAGCCTCTTGTGCCTCATCTAGCGGGCATCCCTCGCCGCGAACTGGGGGTGGTTGCTATAACGGGGCCACTAGACGGCACCTCCGCCACAACCGCGCCTCGAAGGCATGATCCGGGGCGCCGGACTGGGTAAAGGGGCCGCGTGAGGCTGCTGTGACGGTATATCCGGGCGCCGCGTCCGGGCGAGGCTCCCGAAATTCAATGAATGTGGCGTTCTACGCAATAGATTCCGTAGAACGCCACATTCATCGAATCGGCCCAGGCCCTAACCGCAGCCAAACCGAACCCCTGGCCAGCCGAAGCCCAAGCCCCACCCAAAGCCCCACCGAAGCTCAAGCCCCAACCAAAGCCCAAGCCCCACCCAAAGCCCGAGCCCCAACCAAGGTTCGGACGCGGCCAGTCAGCTACCGGATTACGCCGTGCCGGTGACGGCGGCGTGCGTGAGGGTGGCCCGCTCGGTCGCGTCCCAGAACTGGGTCAGCGCGCTGGCTGTGGTCGCGGGTGCCTCAACGGCGGGGGAGTGCATGGCGGCCGGGATACAGTGCCGCCGCGCGCCCAGCCGCCGGGCCATGTCCTCCTGGGCGGCGGGGGACCAGGCGTTGTCGTCCTCGCCGTAAATGACCAGCATCGGCACGTTGCCGGCAAGCTTGGCCAGTTCTGCTGTCCGGTCGGGCGCGGCAAGCATGTGCCGGGCCATCAGGACCAGGCCGACCGGATCGGTGCTGAGCATCCGCCGGCGCACGAAATCGATCACGGGAGCGGGCGTTCCGGACGCGAGGGCCTGCGGTTCCAGGTAGGTCTGCCACACGGCCGCGACGCCGTCCCGGAGGGTAGCCGCGTCCGGCAGTTCCTGCCCATCGGCGCCCACGGCGGCGAGCATGGCGTTCAGTTCATCTGCCCGCGGCCCGGTCAGCGCGGCCGGGCCCGAACTCATGAAGGTGACGGACGCCACGATGGACCGGGCCTGCTCCCCGGCCAGCATGGCTTCGCGGGCGATGAGCCCGCCGTAGGAGTGCCCGGCCAGGTGCCGGGCCCCGGTGGCCTGCATGACCGCCAGGAGGTCGGCCCCGAGCTCGGGCGCCGCGTAGCGACCGGGATCGGCCGCCGCTGCCGACTCGAACTGTCCCCGCATGTCGATCGCGGTGACCCGGCGGCTGCGATCGGCCAGCAGGTTCAGGACGAACGCGAAGTCTTCCTTGCTG
>JBAPYC010000561.1:0-4103 GCA_049284535.1 Streptosporangiaceae bacterium | reverse complement strand
CCCTCCATGGTCAGGTACTCACTCGAGACCACCTCGGTGGGCAGGTTCAGCTTGCCCAGCGGGCCGGGCTCGCCGCCCTTGGCGCCCTGGCCGTTGTAGCCGAGCAGCATGGCCGGCCAGATCTCGGAGTGGAAGACGATGTTGTCCTTGCCCATGAAGTAGTAGGCCTCGGCGGACGGGTCGTTCCACCAGGCCCGCCAGGCGTCCGGGTCGCCGCTGCGCCGGGCCCACTCCACCGAGGCGGACAGGTACCCGATGACCGCGTCGAACCAGACGTAGATCCGCTTGTCGGTGCGGTCCCGCCAGCCGTCCAGCGGCACGGGCACGCCCCAGTCCAGGTCGCGCGTTATCGCGCGGGGCTGCAGGTCGTCCAGCAGGTTGAGGGAGAACTTGAGCACGTTCGGCCGCCAGTGCCCGGCCTTGGCCTGCAGCCAGCTGCCGAGCACCTCGGCGAACGCCGGCAGGTCCAGGAAGTAGTGCTCGGTCTCAATGAACACCGGCGTCTCGCCGTTGATCCTGGACCGCGGGTTGATCAGGTCGGCCGGGTCGAGCTGGTTCCCGCAGTTGTCGCACTGATCGCCGCGGGCGCTGGGGTAGCCGCAGATCGGGCAGGTGCCCTCGATGTAGCGGTCGGGCAGGGTGCGGCCGGTGGACGGCGAGATGGCGCCCAGCGTGGTCTTGGGGAAGATGTAGCCGTTCTCCAGCAGCCGGATGAACATCTCCTGGGTCACCGCGCGGTGGTTCAGCGTGGTGGTCCGGGTGAACAGGTCATACGTCATGCCCAGGCTGGTCAGGTCGTCGACGATGACCCGGTTGTACCGGTCGGCCAGCTGCCGTGCGGTCACGCCCTCGGCGTCGGCCTGCACCTGGATCGGCGTGCCGTGCTCGTCGGTGCCGCTCACCATCAGCACCCGGTTGCCCGCCATCCGCTGGTACCGGCTGAACATGTCGCAGGGCAGGGCGAAGCCGGAGACGTGGCCGATGTGCCGGGGGCCGTTGGCGTACGGCCAGGCCGGGGCGGACAGGATAGTGCGCATGGTTAAAGCCTAGGGGCAGCGGCCGGCTGCTCACGGTGGCTGGCGATCTCATCCGCGACGGCCTGCTCGGTGGCGGCCTGCTCGGTGGCGGCCTGCTCCGTGACGGCCTGCTCCGTGACGGCCTGCTGCTGAACGGGCTGGGTTGCTGCCATCGCGGGATGGCGGGTGTGCTTGATGCCCAGGATGGACAGGAAGAACGTGCCCAGCACGATCTGGCAGCTGACGATCAGGGCGGTCACCGACGGGATCATCAGCCGCAGGGCGTGCTCGTAGTTCAGCTGACCGAAGCCCCGGCCGTGCCAGTACAGCACCGAGAAGATCAGCCCGGCCAGGCCCGCCAGGCCGATCAGGCCGCCGAGCATCAGGCCGCGTTCCAGCGACAGCCGCTCCAGCAGCCGGGTCACCCGGGGCTCTTCGGGCAGGAAGCCCTCCGAGCCGGCGTAGACCTGGGTGAACAGCCAGAACAGCACGGCCTGGAACCCGATCACCACCATGGCCGAGGCGCCGACCAGGGTGTCGACGTCGAAGGTGACCGAGCCGATGGAAAACGGGTGCGGGGCCACGATGCCGCCGATGATCAGGCCCGCGATCAGCACGGCCAGGCCGGGCAGGAAGAACAGCCAGCGCGGGCTGAACAGCAGCAGGAAGCGCAGGTGCCGCCAGCCGTCCCGCCAGGTGTGCAGGTGCGGCGGCCGGCTCCGGCCGTCCTTGGCCAGCGTGGTCGGCACCTCGGTCACCCGCTGGCCGTACAGAGCGGCCTTAACCACCATCTCGCTGGCGAACTCCATCCCGGTGGCCTGCAGGTTGAGCGCCATCACGCTATCCCGGTTGAAGCCGCGCAGCCCGCAATGGAAGTCGCCGATGTGGCTGCGGAAGAAGAGCCGGCCAATGAAGCTCAGCACCGGGTTGCCCAGATAGCGGTGCAGCGGCGGCATGGCCCCGGGCTCGATCCCCCCCTGGAACCGGTTGCCCATGACCAGGTCGGCACCCTGGCGCAGTTCGTTAACAAAGGGCATCAGGTTGGTGAAATCATAACTATCGTCGGCGTCGCCCATGATGACGTACTTGCCGCGGGCCGCGGCGATGCCGCCGATAAGCGCGTTCCCGTAACCTTTTTCGCTGATCGGGACCACGCGGGCGCCGGCGTCGGCGGCCAGCTGCTGGCTGCCGTCGGTGCTGCCGTTGTCGGCGACCACAACTTCGCCGCTGATACCACTGGCGTCCAGAAATCCAATAGCCTTGCGGACGCAGGTCGCCACGGTCTCTGCCTCGTTGAGGCAGGGCATGACCACGGTCAGCTCCACGTTTTCGTCTCCTTCACCATCAGCGGATCCGGTGGTACGAGGCAGTCCCGGTCGCGCCTCGTAATACCGTAGGCGAGGGACGAACGCACCGAACCGGCCGCTTATTCGTTGTCAGGGTCATTAACCCAGCACAGGAGGGTACGGCTTGAGGGTAATGCCTGCGGCCCCGTCGCGTGGGCCATCGGCACGGCGAGCCTGGCCGATCCGGCCGGCGAAGCCCAGCTGGACTGGGCTGCGGTCCCTGGCCGCCCGGGCCTGGTCGCAGAACCGCCTGTTCATCATCGTGCTCGTGCCGGCCTTCCTGCTCCGGGTGGACACCGAACTCGGCTATCGCTGGCAGGCCTGGTTCAACGACTCGTTCCAGTACATCCAGAACACGGTGGCGCTGAAGCTGGACCCGACCCGGGTGTCCGGGTACTCCATCTTCCTCAAGGCGCTCGAGCCGCTGCACAGTTACGCCGCCGTAACGATTCTGCAACATCTGATGGGCCTGGCCGTGGCGGTGATGATCTACGCGCTGGCCCGGCATCGCTTCCGCACCCCGGCCTGGCTGGCCACGCTGGCCACCCTGCCGGTGCTCTATGACGGGTTCGGGATCCAGCTCGAGCACCTGATCCTGTCCGACATCCCGTTCCTGTTCCTGCTCTTCTTGGCGCTCACGCTGGTGCTGTGGGAGCCGGTCCCGTCCACCTGGCGCTGCGTGCTGGCCTGCGCCCTGCTCGGCATCGCCGAGGTCATCCGCTCGGTCGGGCTGCCGCTGCTGGCCGTGTTCGCCGTGTACATGATCGTCAAGCGGGTGCGCTGGTGGAAGGTGGCCGCCTCGATCGTGGTGTGCCTGGTCCCGGTGTTCGGCTACGCGAGCTGGTTCTATTCCGAGCACGGGCAGTTCGCCATGACCGATGCCACCGGCGTGTTCCTGTACTCCCGGGTGATGACGTTCGCGGAGTGCTCCAAGATGCACGTGCCGGTCAACGAGCTGTCGCTGTGCACTACCGTGCCCCCGGACAAGCGGCCGATCGCGCAGGCCTACATCTGGACCTCGGAATCCCCGCTGGACCGGTTCGCGCCGAGCAAGTTCTCCCCGGTGCCGAACCAGCTGGGCGAGAGCTTCGCCATCCAGGCCATCGAGGCGCAGCCGCTGGGCTACGCCCAGGCGGTGTTCGACGACATCTGGCGGGTGTTCGACTGGAAGCGCACGGTCTTCCCGAATTATCCCACCTACCACGAGTACCTCTTCGGCTCCCGCTCGATCCCCGTCCCGGCCTGGGACGATTCGGCCGCCCTGGGCCGGTACCCGTCGTACGCGGCCGCCTATGTGCAGGGGAATCCGCTTACCAACGTGGTCGCGCCGTACTCCACTATCATCCGCGGCTACCAGCGGTACGTCTGGCTGCCGGGAACGGTCTACGGGCTGATCCTGCTGGCCGGGCTGGCTGGCATGGGGCTGGCCTGGCGGCGGCTGGGCGGCGAGGCGACGCTGCCCTGGGTGATCTCGGTGGCCCTGATTGCTATCCCGGCGGCGACGGCGGAGTTCGACTACCGGTATGTGCTGGTGGCCGTGCCGTTCGGCTGCCTGGCCGCGGCCATGGCGTTCAGCCCGGGCACGGCCGGGGGCGATCTGGCGCGGCGGCTATGGCAGCGGCGGAAGGGATCCGGTGGGGAAGCCGGTGGCCGGCCCGGCGCCGGTCGCGCAGTCTCGGACGGTGCCGTCTCGGGCGGTGCTGTCACGGGCGGTGCCGTCTCGGGCAGCGCTGTCTCGGGC
>JBAPYC010000560.1:0-2854 GCA_049284535.1 Streptosporangiaceae bacterium | reverse complement strand
GATGCTATTTCCGCGAGCGGACGGCCTCCCGGCTGTCTGGGTCGGGCCGCTGCCCAGGGCCGGGCTCCAGCCCGATGATGCCGCGGCGCTGCTGGCGGCGGTCCGGCCATGCCCCCTGCTGCCCGGGCACGGGGAAGGCTGGTTCGGCAGGCCGGGCCTGTCCGGGCACCGGCTGGGCGATGGGGGACACTATCCGGCCGCCGGGCGCGACTGGTCGCCGCTCTTTGGGCTGACGCGCGGGGAACACGACGGCAGGCGGGCATGGGTCGAGGCAGCCGACGCCGACGCCGGCCTGCAGCTGGTGACCGAGGTGGAGGCGGTGCCGGGCGGCGCAATCCGGGCCCGGCACACGCTGACCAACACCGGCCGCCAGCCGTATGTGGTGGACAGCCTGGAAGTGGTTTTCCCGCTCCCGGGGCGGGCCGGGGAGATCCTCGACTTCACCGGACGGCATATGGCAGAGCGCACCCCGCAGCGTCATCAGCTCGGCGACGGGCTGTGGCTGCGCGAAGGCCGCCGCGGTCACACCGGCCATGACTCAGCGACCGTGGTCGTCGCCGGGGTTCCCGGCTTTACCTTCAGCAGTGGAGAGGCTTACGGGCTGCACGTGGCCTGGAGCGGTAACACCGTGCACCGGGTCGAGCGGGTGCCGACGGGTCTGGGCATGATCGGCGGGGACGCGAGACCGCACCGGACGCCGGGAACCAGGCAGGCTTCCGAGACCGGGAGTGGAATGCAGCCAGGACCGGGAGGGCGGCTGCTGCCGGGGGTGACGACCATCGGCGGCGGCGAGCTGCTGCTGCCCGGGGAAATCACCCTGGCGCAAGGCGAGTCCTACGCCACGCCCTGGGTTTACCTGGCGGCCACCCGGACTGGCCTGGACGACCTGTCGGCGCAGTTCCACGGCTACCTGCGTTCCGTGCCCGCGCACCCGGGCTCGCCTCGCCCGGTCAACCTCAACGTCTGGGAAGCTGTCTATTTCGACCACGATTTCGGCCGGCTGGCGGCGCTGGCCGAAGCCGCCGCCGACCTCGGAGTGGAAAGGTACGTCCTGGATGACGGCTGGTTCCACGGACGCCGCCACGACCGGGCCGGGCTGGGCGACTGGTGGGTCGATGAGGCCGTCTGGCCCGGCGGACTGCACCAGCTGGCCGACTACGTGCGGGCCCGCGGCATGCAGTTCGGCCTGTGGATCGAGCCGGAAATGGTAAACCCGGACTCGGAGCTGTACCGGGCCCACCCGGACTGGATCCTGTCCGCCGGCCAGCGAGTGCCGCCGCTGCAGCGGCATCAGCTCGTCCTGGACCTGACCCGCGAGGAAGTCACCGCCTACCTGCTCGACCGGATCGGCAAGCTGCTGTCGGAATACCCGATCGACTACGTCAAGTGGGACTGCAACCGGGACATCATCGATGCAGGCAGCGCCACCCGCGCGGGCGCCCCGGCCGCGCACGAGCAGGCGGTGGCGGTCTACGCGCTGCTGGACGAGCTACGGCGGCGATACCCGGGCGTGGAGTGGGAGTCGTGCGCGGGCGGTGGCGGCCGGATCGACCTGGCCATGCTGGAGAGGGTGGAGCGGGTCTGGACCTCCGACATGACTGATGCCCTGGCCCGGCAGTCCATCCAGCGCTGGACCGGTCAGCTGGTGCCGCCGGAATACCTCGGCGCGCACGTGTCCGCGCCGTTCTCGCACCAGACCGGCCGTTACATGCCACTCTCGTTCCGCTGCGCCACCGCCTTGTTCGGGCATCTGGGCATCGAATGGGATATCACCCAGGCAAGTAACGAGGAGCTTGCCGAGCTCGCCGCCTGGATCGGTCTTTACAAGCAGCACCGAGCTCTCATCCATAGTGGCCGCGTGATCCGGATCGACACCCCGGACGACACCGCGTGGATGCATGGCGTCGTCGCGGCCGACCAGTCAGCAGCCATCATGAGCTACGCGCAGCTGGATGAGCCCAGGAACGACCAGCCAGCTGCTATGCGGGTACCAGGGCTTGATCCTCTACGGCGCTACCACCTCACCGACGTGACGCCCGATGTGCGACTGTCCGGCCGGGTCGGCCTCGGAGATGCCCGGATAGCTGACGTGGAGGTCTCCGGCAGCGCGCTGGCCGAGGTCGGCCTGGCCATTCCCGTCCGGCGCGCGCTGACGGCCGCCGTTATCCTCCTTGAGGCGCGCTGAGTCACTGATGTGCCCGCCCGGCTTAGCTCTGTCTCGGTGGCTAATGATCTGTGGGCGCACGGGCGGTCGTATGAGCCGGAGTGACTTTGAGACAAAGCTCCTCGTGCAAACCAACGGCAGCGGCACCGCGAACGATGCGGTCACCAGCGCCCTGGCCGCCTATCCGAACGCCCAGGTCCAGACCAGGGCCCAGTTCGATCAGACCCAGACCAACGCCGTCAACCAGCTGGTCGGGCTCGTCTACGCCCTGCTCGCCCTGGCGGTGCTCATCGCGCTCATCGGCATCGTGAATACCCTCATGCTGTCGGTGTTCGAGCGCACCCGTAAGATCGGCCTGCTGCGGGCGGTCGGCATGAAACGGCGCCAGGTCCGCACGATGATCCGGTCCGAAGCGGTGATCCTGGCGATCTTCGGTGCCATCATCGGGATCATTGTCGGCACCGGGCTGGGCGTCGCCCTGGTGCTGTCGCTGAAACAGCAGGGCCTCACCGACACCGTCGTGCCCGCGTCCAGGCTGGTGATCTTCCTCGTGCTGGCCGGCCTGCTCGGGCTGGTCGCCGCCAGCTGGCCCGCCCGCCGGGCCGCCCGGCTGGACGTGCTCACCGCCATCGCCGCCCAGTGATGCCCGCACTGTGACGCGCACACTGTTACGCCCACACCGGGGCGGCT
>JBAPYC010000559.1:0-15676 GCA_049284535.1 Streptosporangiaceae bacterium | reverse complement strand
GCTGTGGGACCTGGACCCGGACGCGGGCGTGGGCCGGGCCGGCGAAGAGGCGGGCGGCTTCGCCCGGACGCTGCGGCCGTTCCTCGGCGTGATGGGTGTGGCGCCGGCCGATCCGGGTGAGCACTCGACGATCCCGCCGCGGGCCGGCTCGGGTGGGAACATCGACTGCCGGGAGCTCGTCGCCGGGGCCACGCTGTTCCTCCCGGTGGCGGTGCCGGGCGCGCTCCTGTACCTCGGCGACGGTCACGCCGCGCAGGGCGACGGCGAGGTCGGCGGGACCGCGATCGAGTGCGCGATGACCACCGAGGCCGTCATCAGCCTGGCCCCTGGGCGCCCGGTCGGGACCATCCACGCGGAGGCGCCCGCAGGACGGATCACGTTCGGCTTCGACGCCGACCTCAACGCGGCCATGGGCGACGCCCTGGACGCGATGGTCGGCTGGATGCAGGCGCTGTTCGGCCTGGAGCGGGCGGCCGCGCTGGGGCTGGCCAGCACGTGCGTGGACCTGCGGGTCACTCAGGTGGCCAACCAGACCTGGGGAGTCCACGCGGTGCTGCCCGGGCAGCTGTGACCGGGCGGTCGTCTCAGGCGTTGGGTCTCAGGCGCTGGCGCGACGCCAGCTGCCGGACCAGCAGGACTCGGCGGTCTCGAGGATAAGGGCCTTCGACGCGGCCCGATCAAGGGACGCCTCGGAGAGCTGGTTGAAGGCGATCCGGTACAGGTAGGTCTCCCGCTCCCCCTCCAAGGTTGAGCCGCTGATCATGTTCTCGGTGCTCACCATGTCCTGGAGCATCGCGTCGTCGTCACTACCGTCCGTGCCGAACCTGAAGATGACGAACGACTCCCCCAAGGCTGCGTGCTGCGCGTCCAGCGGGAGCACCTGCAATGTCAGGTTCGGCCGGTCAGCCATTTCGGCAAGGTACCGGAGCTGCTCGTACATCACGGCGTCGGTCCCGATCCGGCGCCGCAGGACCGACTCGTCGAGCACCACCGACAGCTGCAGCCCGTCGCGGTCCAGCACCTGCTGACGCCGCAGGCGGACCCCCACCATCCGCCCGATCATGCTCGGCGCCAGGGGCTCGACCCGGCCATAGCTGCCGATAAGTTGCCGGGCATAGTTTTCCGTCTGCAGCAGGCCGGTCACCACGTCAACGTGCCAGATGGCCATGGAGGCGGCCTCGTGCTCCAGCCCGATGAACTGCTGGTAGTCCTCAGAGAGGTGGTCCCCCAGCTCCTCCCACCAGCCCTTCTGCGTCGCATCCTCGGCCAGCCCGAGCAGAAGCTCCCGGCGGGAGCCAGTGATCTGGTAGTAGTCCAGGAGCCGTTCGACCTCCTGGGGCCGCAAGCCGGTCCGGGCCCGTTCGTACCGGCTGACCTTCGACGGCGACCACTTCAGCGCCCGGGCCACAGACTCACCGCTGCGGCCCCGGCTTTCTCTGATTTCGCGCAGCTCAGCGGCCAGACGGCGCCGCCGGACCATCGGGCTTGCGGGAGCGATCATGGGGCGTACCTCCTCCTCGGTGCCGCGCCGGGCGCTTGGTGTCCGCCCGGGCGGATGAGTGCGACGTCACGCACATTTCACCGAAACGTGCCTATAACACTCTTAGTACCCATACGCTCGCCTATCGTAACCAGAATTTCAAGTCCCGTGGCGAAATACGGCCTAGGTCGGCGGCCGGGGCACGGAGCCGCGGGCAGAAAGCAGAACTCCAGTCACACTGGGAATCACCCGTGTCGTGGGTCGCGTGTCCAGGGCAGCCTCGAACGGTATGAAACCGGGCAGTGATGTCGTTCTGACCCGCTGAATGCGGGAGTTCATGTCGTAGCCGGGCCGCGGCGCGGGGGGCGGCTCAGGGGCCGAGCGGCTCGCGGGGCGGCTCAGGGGCCGGCTGCGGGGCGCCGCGCGAATGCGTCGAACTCGCCGTTGCGGACGCCGCCGAGGAAAGCGCACCACTCGTCCGGCGTGAACGCCAGGACCGGGCCGCCGGCGTCCCGGCTGTTGCGTACGCCAATTCCGCCTCCGGCCAGGCCGGCGACCTCGACACAGTTGCCGTGAGCCAGGCTCAGGGAGCTCTTGATCCAGAGCGGACTCGCCTGCTGGTCGCCGGGCCGTTCTTCGCGCATGGATGTGCCCACGTCAGTACCTCGCTGCGGTGTCATCGGGAAGCCCGGGCGGGGTCGCACGGGCGGCTGGACGTCTCGGGAGCGGCGCGGCGGGGACGGTGAGCCGCGGGAGAGGAAACGACTCACCGCCCCCGGCGTGCGGTCACCAGGCGGGCTGAGCCGGGGGAGCCTCCCGCGCTGGACAGCCGCAAGCATGACGCCTCATGGACGGCAGCTCCCGGGCGGCCGTGTGACCAGGCGAAAGACACGGCATCCCACCGGTCGAGGCGCGGCCATCCGGCCGGCCGGATCGGTGCCGTCGTGTTCATCGGATTTCCCTCGCGCTGGTCGGTGTTGACTGGTCTGGCTGACTGGTCGGCGTGACTGGTCTGGGCTGCTGATCTGTGCTGACCGGTCTGGGTTGGCTGGTTGGGCTGCCCGGGAACGCTATTGCCGGACGCTGCCGGCTGACGAAAATAGTGCTGCAACTTGCAGGGCAAGACATCGGTCAGCTGACGGATATTTTGGGCCGGTCCGCGGAAGCCCGTTACCCGGACGGGGTCCTACGCTCGACCGTATGAGCAGTCCTCTCGTCGCGATTCTCAGCGGTGCCGGCATCTCTACCGACTCCGGGATTCCTGACTACCGCGGGCCAGGCGGGCTGTGGCGGCGCGACCCGGAGGCGCAGAAGCTGGTCACCTACGACTACTACATGACCGATCCGGACATCCGGCGCCGCTCCTGGCAGATGCGGCGCGAGACCATAGCGCGGCACGCGGAGCCCAACGCGGCGCACCGGGCGATCAGCGAGCTCGACCGGTCCGGGGTTCCGGTCCGGGTGATCACGCAGAACGTGGACGGGCTGCATCAGCTGGCTGGCCTGCCCGACCGCAAGGTGCTGGAGCTGCACGGCACCGCGCGCCGGGTTATGTGCACGTCATGCGGCGCGCGGACGCCGGCCGCGGAGACGTTCGCCCGGGTCGAGGCGGGTGAGCCGGACCCGCCGTGCCGGGACTGCGGCGGGATACTAAAGACGGCCACGGTGATGTTCGGCGAGGTCCTGGACGCCGACGTGCTGGCCGAGGCCGCCGCTATCGCGCGGGCCTGCGACCTGATGATCGCCGTGGGCACCAGCCTGCAGGTCTATCCCGCCGCGGGCCTGGTCGACCTGGCCGTCGAGCATGGCGCGCGGCTGATCATCGTCAACGCCGAGCCGACGCCTTACGACGGCCTGGCCGCCGAGGTGATACACGAGCCAATCGGGACCGCACTGCCGCGGCTGCTGGCTAGCTTCGTCGACGTACGGTGAGGAACCAGGCCGGATTGGTTACGATCGGGCGGTGGCTATCCCTCCCCCTGCCCACCCGGCTCCGCCGGACCTGATCCGGTCGTTCGCCGGCACGCTGGGCTCCGATCCTGGCCCGGACAAGCAGCACACCGACAAGCTGGGCACCCGCGAGGACGCGGTTGCCTGGCTGCGCGGTGCCGGGCTGCTGACGGCCGAGGCTGGGCTGAGCAACTCCGAGCATGCCGCCCTGCTCCGCCTGCGGGACGCGGTTCGGGACGTGCTGGCCGCCCAGGCCGCCCATCGCGACGACGCCGACGCCGCCGCCCGCCTGACCAGGGCGCTGGCCGAGGGCCGCCTGGTCGTCACCGTCGATGCGGCGAGCACGGTCCGGCTGGCTACCGCTGCCCGGGCCAGCTACCCGAGCGTGGTGGCGGCCATCGCGGTGGCCATCGCCGACTCCGCTGCCGCGGGCACCTGGCCAGGTCCTGAGTGACCGGCACTGGGTGACCGGCCTCTGAGTGAGCGGCACTGGGTGCGGTGGGATCCGGTACTGTCTCGATCCGGGGCAAACGGACCGAGAAGACCAGGAGGCAGGATCGTGAGGCGGAGCACCGACCGGATTCTCGTGTCACACGCCGGAGCGCTGCCCCGGCCGGAGAACCTGCAGCGGCTCTTCGACGCCGGGCCCGCCGAGGAGGAGGCGTTCACCGCGGCCCTGCCGGGCGCCGTGTCCGAAGTGGTCGGGCAGCAGGTCGCCGCGGGCGTGGACGTGGTCAACGACGGCGAGATCTCCAAGCGGGGGCTGTTCACCGGCTATATCCGGGACCGGATGAGCGGGTTCCAGGAGCGGACGATCAAGCAAGCGGATTATCAGCCGCTCAACGCGGGCGTGACCGGCCGCGACCGCCGGGACTTCCCCGGCTTCTACGCGGCTGGGCTGGGCGGGTTCGGTTCGGGTTCGGCTGCGGCGGCCCAGCAGGACGCGGCCTACTCGCCGACGATGGTGAGCTACGTCTGCACCGGCCCGCTGCGGTACACGGGCACGGCCGCGGTTCAGGCCGACATTGGCCGGCTCACCGCGGCGGCGCAGGGGCACGACGTCGAGCTGTTCCTGCCGGCCATCACGCCGGGCACCGTCGAGCACTGGCTGCGCAACGAGTACTACCCGGACGACGAGTCGTTCCTGCTCGCGGTGGCCGACGTGCTGCATGAGGAGTACCAGGCGATCACCGGCGCCGGACTGCTGCTTCAGGTGGACGACCCGGACCTGCCCGACGGGTGGCAGATGTTCCCGGACATGACCGTGCCCGAGTACCGCCGCTACGCGGCGCTGCGGGTCGAGGCGCTCAACCACGCCCTGCAAGGCATCCCGCGCGAGCAGGTCCGGCTGCATGTCTGCTGGGGCAGCCAGCACGGCCCGCACCGGGACGACATCGCGCTGGGCGACATCATTGACCTGGTGCTGTCGGTCCCGGCTGGCTGCTACTCGGTCGAGGCGGCCAACCCCCGGCACGAGCACGAGTGGGAGGTCTTCGCCGACGCCAAGCTGCCCGATGGGGCACTGCTGATGCCGGGCATGGTCGGGCATTCCACCGACATCATCGAGCATCCCGAGCTGGTCGCCCAGCGGCTGGTCCGCTTCGCCGAGCTGGTCGGGCGCGAGAACGTGATCGCCGGCACCGACTGCGGCCTGGGCGGCCGGGTCGGCCATCCGGAGATCGTCTGGGCCAAGCTGGCGGAGCTGTCGGCCGGAGCCCGGCTGGCCTCCGAGCGGCTGTGGGGCGGCTAAGCCAGCGCCGCCGTCGCTTGTAATAGACGCAACGTTGCGTCTAGTTTGGAGATATGGCGAACTCACTGGTATCTCCCCGGGTCACTTCGGTGCTGACCCGGCTGTTCAAGGCCGCCGGCGCGGACGACGAGCACGCGCCGCCGCCCCCGCCTCCCGGGCTGGCCGCCTGGGCGCAGGCCACGGCGGCGGACCGGGCCGACGCGCTGCAGGATCGCTATCTGCCCATCTCCGCCGAGGGCGGTCGGCTGCTGTACGCCCTGGTCAGGTCGGCTCGACCGGACACGGTGGTGGAATTCGGCAGCTCGTTCGGCATCTCCACCATTCACCTGGCCGCAGCGGTCACCGATAACGGGCACGGCCATGTACTCAGCACCGAACTGAGCGAGCGGAAGGTCGCGGCGGCGCGGTCCAACCTGACCGAGGCCGGGCTTGGCGCGGCCGTGACGATCCTGCCCGGCGACGCCCGGCAGAGCCTGGCCGGCGTGCCCGGGCCGGTCGGCCTAGTCCTGCTCGACGGCTGGAAGGACCTGTGCCTGCCGGTGCTGCGCCTGCTCGAGCCGAAGCTCGCGCCGGGCGCGGTGGTCGCCGCCGATGACATCAACCTGCCCAGCATGGGCGGGTACCTCGGTTACGTCCGCGACCAGGCGAACGGCTACGTGAGCGTCCCGTTCCCGGTGGACGACGGCATCGAGATCAGCTGCTGGACCGGGCGGGACGGCTGACCGAGGCCAGCACGTGGTCCACGAGCCCGTCGATGAACGGGCCGTCGACCGGCAGGCCGGTCAGCAGCACGCGATGGTAGAGCGGCCCGTAGATCATGTCGGTGAGCAGGTCCAGGTCGGTCCCGGGGGCGACCTCGCCGCGGGCCTGGGCGCGCTCGGCGATGACCCGGTCCTGGGCGCGCCGCTCGTCGCCGAACCGCTGCTGGAAGGCGCGGGCCACGCCGGCGTCGTGCTGGGCCTGGCCGATCAGCGCGAGCATGACCCGGCCCGCGGGCTGCGCGGACAGGAAGTCAGCCAGCTGGCGCAGGTGCTGGCGCAAGTCCTGCGCAACCGTCCCGGTGTCGGGGACGGCCAGGGCGCCGGCGGCGTCCTGCAGGAGCGTGTCCATCAAGATCTCGAACTTCGACGGCCACCACCGGTAGATGGTCTGCTTAGCCACGCCGGCCCGGGCCGCGATGCCCTCGATCGTGACACCCGCGTAGCCGCGCTCCACGAGCAGGTCGTCGGCGGCGTGCAGGACCGCGATCCGGGCCCGGTCGCTGCGGCGCTGGTGCGCGTGCCCCTTGACCGGCGGGCTGTCCCCGCGGGCCGCGGGCGAGCTAGGCATGAGACATCCTAACGTCGCAGGACGAGGGGACAGCTCAGGGCGCGGCGGCCCGGTGACGCGAAATAGCGGAGGGCCCAGACTCACTTCGCCGGACCCTCCGCCGTTATTGCGATCAGCAGTCGCGGTCAGTGACGGCCGAAACTATCGAATTCCCCATTCCGGGCCCCGCCGATAAAAGCACTCCATTCGTCCGGAGTGAACCGGAGCACCACGCCTTCGGGGTCCCGGCTGTTCCGGACGCCCACGGCGCCACCAGGCAAGTCAGCCACCTCGACGCAGTTTCCGTTCGCGAAGCTAAGCGAGCTCTTGACCCATCCAGGACCCGGAACCGGCCCTTCGGGTGGATTTCCGCGCATGATCGTTCTCACGATTGCACCTCACCGATGCTGGATATTTATCCCGACTGGTTGGCTACATCCCGTTGCTTGACTAATACAAGCAGTAGCTACCGAAGATTCAGAATAACAGCACACCGGCACGCCCGGGTCTCGCTTACATCAATTGTCACTACAGTCCGAATGGTCATTGTTTGGGCGTTAATTGCCCTAGCGTCCCGGGTGGTGGGAGCAGAAGCGGCCGGACCAGTGCGATCCGGCGGCCTGGAGGAGACTCGGCGGCCTGGAGGATGAGCGCGCGAGGTGGCCAGCTGCTCGGTGGCCCAACATCGTGCAGCATCGCGCCAGAGTCTCTGCCCCTCCTCTGCGCCGTGGGCGCACAGGCGGACGGTCACGCGTATTTCAGCCGGCAGTTTAAGGAAGACTTCAATACAATTATGCGCCCTTTTCCGGCAAAGGAACGTTCAGGTGCTACGGATCACCATCGAGGCCATTCGGCCGGCGCACGAGAAAACAGCCGGTATTGCGGCGGCTGCGAAGCGACGCTGCTTCAGGTAGCTGAGATGCAGTCGTGACCACATAAACCTGGAGATGCGAGTTAACGTGAACGCAACAATCGGCTCGCGCCAGCCGGCCCGGACCGCTACACCCGGGAACAGGTCCAGTGGCCAGCCAGAAAAGGAGCCGGCCTGCCGCGCGTCGGTATTCACAGCGGCAGGCCGTTGGGGGTTGTCAACCGTAAAGGAAGGCGCGCCTTTCGTCCGGAGTGAACTGGAGCACTGCACCCTCGGGGTACCGGCTGTTCCGGACGCCTACGGTGCCGCCAGGCAGGTCAGCCACCTCGACGCAGTTTCCGTTGGAAAAGCTCAGCGAACTGTTGACCCAGCGCGGACCCGAAATGGGCCCTTCGGGTGGATTTACGCGCATCGTTGCTCCCACCGTCACAACTTCACAGCGTTGCGCGGGCGGCAGCTTCAGGCGCGCAGGCGCTCGGCCAGCGGCCTCCGCCATCCCGCGGCTTGGCCAGCCCCGGCCGAGCCCGGCCGGGGCTCCGGCAGTCGCCCGTGCGAGGTACATCAGGTGTGATAGCGAGGTAAATCAGGTGTGATAGTAGGTCTTCGGGGTCACATGCGATGCAGCCACGACATGGGCACTGGCGCCCTGGGCGGTTGCCGCGGGAGCGGTCCCGGCCAGAATTGACCCGGCAGCGCTAAGCGCCAGCAGAGCTGGAATGATGATGGTTCGCTTTAGGCGCATGATTCCTCCATGGTGTCTTCGGAGGTCAGCACCTTCTGTCTGACCTCGCCGCCTGGCTGGCGCTCAGGGCCTTTTGGGGTTATGCCTCAGGTGGGGCCCTTTCATGAACTAGCGTAAATCTCTGTCGGTGTAATATTCAAATACCAAAATTAACCATTTATTTTCCGCCGAAAAGGTTATTAAGCGGCGCACGGAAATGGGGCCGGTAAATTGCAGTCTGCTGTGCCAGGCAAGTTGCATTACGGGGCTGAGCTGCTGCGGCGGTAGGCCGGGGTCGCGTCGGACGCGACCCGCGGGCTGGGACCTGGCGGCGCGGGCGGCGGCTAAGCCCAGCGGCATGGGCTAGGGCGGCCCCAGCGAGCGGTGGCTGGGCTTAGCGGGCGCGGACCGGCACGCGGGCGCGGAGACGGATCTTCGGGGAAATAGCGAGCGCTGCGATGGTTGTACAGCCGTGCCATCTCCAGGGACTGCGGTGAAGAAATACAGCTGATGTTTACGATCGGGCCATGCGGGCCGGCCTGCTGGCCGGAATTCATGGCACCCGGCAATTTCCTGCGACCGTGAAAACTGGCCTGTCATCCGGCGGCGTGTTTTGCTTCACCGGCGGCCTGTGCCAGGCACGTGCGGGCGGGGCCGGCTACGAAAGCGCATGACACGGTTCCCCGGTGGTACCTGCTTTCGCGTCTGCGCGCCGACTGCCGCATCCAGTCATTGCCCGGCGCCGGCGAGGCCGGTGAACCCGGCCCGGCCGGACGGCTACCGGATCGCGGACGCGATGGGCACTTACCAGATACACACGCTTTTATCTTGCGTATACGCAGTTCAGCGGCATGGAACCGGCCTCGTTGCCAGTTCAGGTGGCGTGCGCTTCGCCGCCGCCCTCAGCACTGAGCGCGAGCTGGCCGGCGGCCTTACCGGGGCCGGCCAATGGTGGCGGATTTACTTCGTGATAGCCAGGCATCCTGCTGGCGAATGTTGCTGGTTCTGCCCTTAATAGCCGCTTGTTATTTTGGCTCGGCGCGCAGCCGGAGATGCGCGAAACCAGGATCGGAGAATGGCCCACCGAATTCATGTCCGGAAATGCCCTTCTTGTTCCGTAAATGCTGGGGTAGTAGGGTTTGATCCATGCATCCGGTAACCGCATCCGGTGGCCTGACCGGTCGCGATAGTGAGATGGCGGTGCTGACCGGACTTATAGCGGAGGTGGCCCGGAAACGCGGCGGCTCGCTGCTCATCGAGGGTGAGCCGGGAATCGGCAAGTCCGCGCTGGTCCAGGCGGCTCTCGCGGAAGCGCGGGAAACCGAGTGCGAGGTGTTCTGGGGGGCCGGCGACGAGCTGGGCCAGGAAATGCCGCTGTCGCCGTTTCTCGATGGGCTGCGGGTGCGCGAGCCGTCCGCGAACCTGCGGCGGAACACAATCGTGCGGCTGCTGCGCGGCGAGGTCAGCACGGACCGCGGCACCGACGTCCCGGCCGTGCTGGCGGAGCAGCTGCTGGCGCTGGTCACCGAGCAGTGCGCGGTGCGGCCGACCATCTTGGTCATCGACGACCTGCAGTGGGCCGACCCGACCAGCGTGACCTTGTGGGGACGGCTAGCCAGGTCGGCGCGGCAGGTGCCGCTGCTGCTGATCGGGATGGTGCGGCCGGTACCCCAGCGAGACGATCTGCTGGCGCTACGGCGGGTAGCGGGCCAGGACACGGTACGGCTCCAGCTCACCGGGCTGACCGAGGACGCCGTGGCCGACCTGGTGACAGTCCTGGCCGGCGGCAGCCCGGCCCCCGACCTACTGCGGCTCGCCGACGGGGCGGCCGGGAATCCGCTGTACGTGACCGAACTGGTCGCCGCCCTGGCCCGCAGCTCCGGCCTGGCCATCACCGAGACGGGAACCGCCGAGCTGGCCAGCAATTCCGCGCCTGTCTCCCTGTCGGCAGCCATCGCCGACCGGCTCGGCTTCGTGACCAGCCCGGTACGCCAGATCCTGCAGGCGGCCGCGTTGCTCGGCGTGGATTTCGCCGTCTCAGACCTCGCCCTCGTGCTGCGCCGCAGCGTCGCCGACCTGATCCCGGCCGTCGACGAGGCCATTGCCGTCGGCGTGCTGGCCGAGTCGGGCCATGGCCTCGGATTCCGGCATCCGCTGATCCGCGCGGCGCTGTACGAGGAGATGCCAGGGACACTGCGCGCCGCCTGGCACCGCGACGCGGGCCGGGCCCTGGCCGAGGCGGGCGCACCCGCCGACCGGGTGGCCCGGCAGATGCTGCGGGCCGTCGGCGGTCCAGACGATGCCGCCGAGCCGGTGAACGATTGGATGCTGGGCTGGCTGGGCGATACCGCCGACCTGCTGGTCGGCCAGGCGCCAGGAGTCGCGGCCGAGCTGCTCACCCGGGCCGTCCAGGCATTCCCGGCGAACTCGCCGCGACACGGGTGGATGGCCAGCCGCCTGGCCGACGCCCTGTACCGGACCGGCGACACGGGCGCAGCCGAGGAGGTGGCGAACCGGGCGCTTGTGCAGGCCGCTGAACCCGAGGTCCGGGTGGACCTGCAGTGGACCCTGGCGCAATGCCGCATGCGGGCCGGCCAGTTCGCCGAGTGCCTGGCTACCTTGGACGAAGCGCTGGCGGCCCCCGGCATCTCGGCCCGGCACCGCGCCCGGCTGCTGGTGCTGACCGCGCGGGCACATCTGAACCTCGGCGATGCGGAGACGGCCGGCCGGGTGGCGGACAGCGCACTGGCCGCCACCATGGAGGCCGGCGACAACGGGGCCATGGCCTGGGCGCTGCACGTGCTGACTGTTGCCACCGCGGTCCAGGGCCATCCGACTGACGCCTTGCCGTTGTTCGACCGGGCGCTGGACGTGACCCAGTCCGACCCAGGCCTGACCGATCTGCGCCTGCTGCTGCAGGTCAACAAGGCGCTGACGCTGGGCTGGCTCGATCGGTACACGGAGGCGCTGGCTGTGGCGGGGCAGGCCCGCGAGCTCGCGGATTCGGTGGGCACGGCGATCCGGCTGGCTCAGGCGCACGGCGGCCTGGGCCAGTTGCTCTTCCAGACCGGCCGCTGGGACGAGGCCCTAGCCGAGGTGCAGACCGTGCCGGAGAACCTGAAGGAGCCCGCCGCGGCCTGCTGCGAGCTCAGCATCGCCGCCGTGATCAGCTTCCATCGGGGCGAGACCGAGGCGGCACGGCGTTACCTCGCCGCGGCCGACTCGCACGCCGGGCGGATCGGACAGTGGTTCATCGGCCCGCTCGGCCTCGCCCGGAGCCTGGATCGCGAGCACGATGGCGCCTCCGCGGACGCGCTGGCCGCCCTGACCGATGCAATCGAGGGCAACACCGAAGAGCCGGAGATCGAAGACCTGCTGGCCGACGCCGCCCGGCTCGCCGTCGCGAATGGGGACCTGAGCACGGCTCGAAGCCTCGGCGGCCAGGCCATCGCGCTGGCCGCGGAGACGCAGATCCCGCACCGGCAGGCCAACGCGCTCTACTGCCGGGGACTGCTTGGCCGCGACGCCGCCCTGCTGCTGGCGGCGGCGCAGCGTTACGCCGACGCCAGCCGGCCCCTGCTGCGAGCCATGGCGCTGGAAGGGGCGGCCGACCTGTTCGTGGATGCGGGCGACCGTGACCAGGCACGAGCCGCGTTCACCAGCGCCGTCGAGGTCTACGACTCGCTGGGCGCGGCCACCGACGTAGCCCGGCTGCAGGCCAGGTTCCGGGCGCACGGCATCCGGCGCGGGCCGCATTCGAAGCACCGCCAGGCGCGAAGCGGCTGGGACAGCCTGACGGCAACCGAGATCAAAGTGGCGGCGTTCGTGGAGGAGGGACTGTCGAACCCCGAGATCGCCGCCCGGCTGATGCTGTCCCGGCGGACCGTCGCCACCCACGTCTCGCACATCCTCAAGAAGCTCGATGTCCACTCGCGCACGGACATCGCGAGGGAATCGGCGCTGCGCACGATCACGCCCCGCTGAGCGAGACGGGCTGAGCGGGACATGGGTTCAGTGGGGACTGTGAGTAGCCGGGGTCTTTCGAGACTCACAGTCCCCACGCCTGAACCCCCTGCGGGTCGCCTTCGTTAGCCTGGGCAAGCTCGGGCTGGAACGCGAGCACGAAGTACACGGCCTTGCCAGCAGGGGTGCGATAGAAGCCCCAGGCGGTCGCCAGCGTGGCGACCAGCGTGAGGCCTCGCCCGGACTCCGCGTCGGCATCGGCGTCCACTACCACCGGAAGCCGGCGGGAGCCGTCGAAGACATCCACGCGCAGCTGACCGCTGGAGAAGCTGACGGCGAGCGTGATGAGCCCGCCCGGCTCGTGCACGATGGCGTTCGTCACCAGCTCACTGGTAAGCAAGACCGCGATGCTCTGATCCACGGGGACATCCCAGGCGCAGATGGCCGCCTCGACCTGCCGCCGGGCCTCGGCGGCCGCGGCTGGTCCCGCGGTCAGCCGGATGCGGAGCTCGTGCGGTCGGGGCTCATTCAGGCGGCGCTCGTGCGGTTGGGCCAGTCGGGTCGGCGCCATCGTGTTCATAAGGATCCTTCGCAGGCCAGCGGGGCTGATCCGGGAGAACCACGGCCGCCCGGCGCGGAGGGGTCGCTCGGAACTTGTTGCAGGAAAAATGCTGCTGCAAATTGCATTAAGAGACATCGGTCAGCTGACCGATCTTTTGAGCAGGGCAAACGCGGCTCACTGGGCATGCTGGGCGGCGCGGAGCGCGGACGCGACCGGTGCGTCCACGCGGCGGTACTCCATGCCAGCCGTCCCTTCCCGGGCCGGTGGGGAGGCTGGTGCCCACCCGTTCGGCCTACTCGGCCTCCTCGCGCCAGGACAGCCGGACCTCCTCGATGTCCAGCCGGGCCTGGACCTGGCACAGCACGGTGTCGTCGATGCGGTCCTGGTCGCGCGGCGGAGCACGACGGCGTGCTTGCGGGCCAGCACGGCCTGGCGCGGCGCGGTGTACTGCTGGTCATAGTGCGGAGCCGGCTCATCGGCCGCGTCGCCGTCGCTGGCGTGCAGCAGGCGCAGGTGCTTGGTGTACTCGCGCTGGAGCCGCGCGGTGATCTCGGGGTCGGTGTCCAGCCCGGCGGCAATCTGCGGGATGGCCGCGAGGGCTCGGTGGTGGCGGTGGTCCCGGCCAGGTGCCGTTCGGTCTGCACGGAGCCGTCGTGGCCCAGGTCCCGGTCGGGTAAGGCGCGGCCCGAGGTGATCCCGCGGATGCGCTGAACCTGCTGACCAGCTGGGCGGCCAGAATGGACGCGGACGCGATCGACGGAGCCGGCGCGGCGGGCACGCGGCCTGCGGAGCCTGAGCGGCGCTTCAAGCCCCGAGCGGCAGAGACTCCGCCTTAACTTGATCAAAACGGTCGGAATACTTGACTAAGGTCACGGTGCCGACGCAGGCTGGGACACGGAATCACCTGGCGGGCCGAGTGCGGGCTCGGACCTGGCCGCCTTGACCTGGGGCTATGACCCCAGGCTGGGTTGCGGCCCGGACTGGGGTTGCGGCCCGGACTGGGTTGCGGCCCGGACTGGGTTGCGGCCCGGACTGAGTTGCGGCCTGGGGCGGCAGGTCCGCCGGGGCAGTCTCGACCGAGAGGGCATGACATGACGCAGCTGCACGAACCTGCGGCGGTTTCCGGAGCGCGGGATTCGTACGAGCGCATCGAAGTGACGCAAGTCGGCGGGAACATCGGCGCCATCGTGGATGGCATCCGGGCCGGCGGGGACGTTGATCCGGCTACGGTGGCGGAGTTCCGGGCGGCACTGCTGGCGCACAAGGTCGTCTTCCTGCGCGACCAGCAGCATGCCACGGACGAGGACCAGCGGGCGTTCGCGGCACTGCTCGGGCCGCTCACCCGGCCGCATCCGACGGTGGCCGGGGACGGCGAGGCGGTGCTGCCGATCGACTCGGCGGAGAGCAAGGCGAACAGCTGGCACACCGATGTGACATTTGTGGACCGGGTGCCGGCCATCAGCGTGCTGCGGGCCATCACGCTGCCGCCGTACGGCGCGACCACGGTGTGGGCGAACACCGCCGAGGCCTACCGGAAGCTGCATCCGGCGCTGCAGGCGCTGGCCAGCAGGCTGCGCGCGGTGCACTCCAACCTGTACGACTACGCGGCCGAGCGCCCGCAGACCGGCGGTATCGACGTCAAGCAGGAGGCGTACCGGGCACAGTTCCGGAACCGGCAGTTCGAGACCGAGCACCGGTAGTCAGGATCCACCCCGAGACCGGCGAGCCGACCCTGCTGCTCGGCCACTTCGTCCGCTCGTTCTCCGGGCTGAGCAGTACCGACTCGGCCGCGTTGTTCGCGGTGCTGCAGCGGCACGTGACCCAGCTGGAGAACACGGTGCGCTGAACCTGGCGGGACGGCGACATCGCGATCTGGGACAACCGGGCCACCCAGCACTACGCGGTGGCGGACTACGGCGACCTGCCCCGGCTGCTGCACCGGGTCACGATCGCCGGCGACATCCCGGTGGGCATCAACGGGGACACCAGCGTTGTGCTCAAGGGCGACGCCAGCCACTACGCTCCCCTAGCTGCCTAGGGCCTAGCTGCCCAGGGCACTGCGCGGCCCGGGGCACTGCGCGCCGGGGGCACTGCGCGGCCCGGGCGCTCCCAAGGGTGTCGGTGGCTCCCTGACCACGTTCTTGCGTGGCCTGTGGGCCCCCGACCCCGAAAGAGTGCCTGCGGGCTGCTGCCGTCCTGGGTTTTATCCGGCGGATCCCCCGGTCGCGAGCCGCATCAGGTCGGTGTCGAGGTCGATGGCGGTCTCGGTGCCGCCCGCGCTGCCGAACTCGTGCTCGTAGCTGGACCAGGACTCGTCCCGGATCTGGCGGGCGAAGCCGCTTTCCATCAGCAG
The DNA here is from genome assembly GCA_049284535.1 of Streptosporangiaceae bacterium. GTDB lineage: Bacteria > Actinomycetota > Actinomycetes > Streptosporangiales > Streptosporangiaceae > Palsa-504. The sequence goes on along the minus strand of JBAPYC010000559.1, from coordinate 718 downwards.
CACCAGCTCGTGGGCGGCCCGGCCGACACGGGTGTTCAGGGCCGGATCGCTCCAGTCCTCGGGCGCGGCGAACACGGAGGTCGGCACGACCAGGGTGCGCAGGTAGGCGAACATGGGCCGCATCTGGTCGTCCGCCACCAGGGCATGCCGGGCGGTCCCGGCCGTCGCGGCCAGCACTACGGGCTTCCCGATGAGCAGGTCGTTGTCCAGGACGTCGAAGAAGCCGGTGAACAGCCCGCTCGGGCCGGCCTTGTAGACGGGGGTGCTGGCGATGATGGCGTCGGCTTCACCGAGGGCGGTGATGGCCTGCTGGAGTTTCGGCGTGACGAGCTGGGACACCAGCGCGGTGGAGATGTCGGTGGCGAGTTCGCGCAGCTCGATAACGCGGATGGTCGCGGCGGTGCTGTCGCGGACGGCGCCGTCGCGGGGATCGCTGTCGCGGCTGGCTATGGCGACGGTGCGCTCGGCGATCCGGTCAGCCAGCAGCCGGGTGGAGGAGGGATCGCTGGTGCCGGCGTTGACGATGACGAGCCGGAAGGGTCCGGCGATGGGAGCGTTCACGGTTGCGGTTCCTCGTTGCTGCGGGTTAGCTTCCGTCCGATCGCCTCGAGCTGGGCGAGCTCAGCGCGATCCAGGCCGGCGGTCATGGCGCGGGCGACGTCGCGGGCGTGCGCCCGGCCGATCTGGCGCTGCAGCGCCCGGCCGGCCGGGGTGAGCG
>JBAPYC010000558.1:0-1936 GCA_049284535.1 Streptosporangiaceae bacterium | reverse complement strand
AGCCTGGCCTTCGTGCTCGGGGCGGTGCTGGCCAGTACCGACCCGGTAGCGGTCAGCGCGCTCGGACGGCGGCTGTCGCTGCCGCCCCGGGTGCAGGCCCTGGTGCAGGCGGAGAGCCTGTTCAACGATGCGACCAGCCTGGTGCTGTTCCAGATCGCGGTCTCCTTCGCGGTCGCGGGCACCGCGGGCGCGAGCATAGCCGGGGTGCTGCTGCATGGCGCCGGGCAGTTCGCGGTCCTGGCCGCCGGCGGCGCGGCGGCCGGAGGTGTGCTGGCCGCCGGGGTCGTCCTGCTGCGCAGGCGGGTGTCGGATCCGGTGCTCGACACAGTGATCGCGCTGGTCACCCCGTACACCGCCTACGTGCTCGGCGCGGCGGTGCACGTCTCACCGATCATGGCGGTCATCGTGGCCGGCCTGGTCATCGGCGCGCGGCGCCCGCAGGTCACCACCGCGCAGACCCGGCTGCAGCTGAATTCGGTCTACCAGACGGTCATCTTCCTGCTGGAGACCGTGGTGTTCAGTCTCATCGGCCTGCAGCTGCCGGCCCTGATCCGGAACCTGGGCCAGGCCGGAGTGTGGCCGGCCGCGGCGCTGGCGGTGGCCGGGACGCTGATCGTGACCCGGATCCTGTGGGTGTTCCCGCTGTCCGCCATCGCGCAGCGGCGCCGCGGTGTCCGGCGCCCGACGTGGCCGGTGCCCGCCGTGATTTCCTGGGCCGGGACCCGCGGGGTGGTGCCGCTGGCCGCCACGCTGTCGATCCCGCTGACGCTGGCTAACGGGGCGCCGCTGCCTAAGCGGGACCTGATCCTGGTCATCGCCACCACGGTGATCGTGATCTCGCTCATCGTCCAGGGCCTGACCCTGGAGCCGCTGGTCCGGCTGGCCGGCGTCGCCCAGACGGACGATCCCGGGCACGCGGAGACCGTGGCCCGGCTGCGCCTGGCCGAGGCGGCGGTGGTCCGGCTGGAAGAGCTGGCGGCCGGTGATTGTGCCGCCGACGACGTGATCGACCGGGCCCGGGCCGCCCTGCAGGCCAGGATCGGGCTCGGCCGGGCCCGCGCCGAGGGCGACCAGGTACCGGAGCCGAACGGCCTGACCGACCGGGAACTGCGCCGCCAGCTCAACCTGGCGGAGAACGCCGAGCTGGCCCGGCTGTACGACGACGGCACCATCACCCCGGCCATCCGCCAGCAGCTGCAGCGCGGCCTGGACCTGGAGGCGACCCGCCTCAGCCACGACCAGCACTGAGCCGCAACCAGCACTGAGCCGCAACCAGCACTGAGCCACGACCGGGGGCCCGGCCGGGTTCCTGGCGCTCAGAGCTGAAGCTCGTCCATGTGCCGGTGGATGCCGTCGACCGCATGGTGCAGGCCGGCGGGGCCGCGGCCAGCCACGCCCTTTCCATCGTGTCCGCCGAGCAATCCCTCGGCCTGTTCCGCGAGCAGGCCGTCCAGGCGCTGTTCATCCGGTCGGATAACGTGATGGACGTCTTCAATGCGTATTACGGGGGCACCCACTTCCTGGTCCCCGCCGTCGTCATGGCCTGGCTGCTGTGGCGCCATCCCGGGCGGTACGCCCGCGCGCGCACGACGCTGGCGCTGGCGCCCTGCTCAGCGCCGCCGGTGATCAGTACGCGTCCATGCCCAGCCTGCACGTGGCCTGGGCCGTGTGGTGCGTGGTCGCCTTGTACCCGGTTGCCCGGCACCGGGTGCTGCGTATCCTGGCGGTCGCCTACCCGGTCATGACCGCGCTGGTCGTGGTGGCCACCGGCAATCACTACTTCCTCGACGTCGCCGCGGGTGCGCTGCTGACCGGGATGGCCTTGGTCGCGGTCACGCGGCTCGGCGGCTGGGCGGCCGCCCTCCGGCGCCACCGGGGCAACGACCTGACCCGCCCTGAAGGTGCTGCCTCAGGTCCGCGGCGGACCGACGGCGCC
>JBAPYC010000557.1:0-7963 GCA_049284535.1 Streptosporangiaceae bacterium | reverse complement strand
GGACCACACTCACCGCGACTCGCCGCATCCTGAACACATACTGGGTGAACCGCACGTGATTGGGCAGCTCGACATCCGCAGGACTCACACGAACATGAGGAGTGTCGTCCACAAGCCGCTCGCCGTGGATTACCCACTTGTGAGGTTCCGCCACCGCACTGACACTACCGGGCCCGGCATGCCTAGACCCATAAGCGTCGCCGCTTTCCCGGTCATAAGTGCGACCAGTCCCGTCGGTTGATGGAGGCAGGATTGAGGGCCCGTTCATAACCACAGTCAGCCAGCTCGGATCGGCTGCGCGTGCGACCTTGCTAGCCATGCCGCAGCCTGACTACAAGGACCCGCCATAGCGAGACGCCCGAATATGGCCCGCGCCCCTGAGACTGTTACCAGCAGTTACCACGCCGCGTAACCGCACCGGTGGGCGTTCCAAGTGCTGGTCTAGACCGTTCAGCGCAAATGTGGCCACCTGCCGCGCCGCCAGCATCCGACCGTCGGCAAGCACGGACCGCCGAATATCGCCCACAAACCGGGCGCACAAAAAAACCTGGAGCGATAAAGCTCCAGGTCAGAACCGGTGTGCGCCGCCAGGGACTCGAACCCCGAACCCGCAGATTAAGAGTCTGCTGCTCTGCCAGTTGAGCTAGCGGCGCATGTGAGAACGGAAGTGATCGTAGCATCCGCACCCGGTCTTTGCGAATCGCGGCAGACCCCTAGATCCGAAGAAAAGCGCCGAATGGCCGATAAACTGGGCGGCCTGTGGTAGCCATAGCGGAGAATTTCTGCGCTGCCTGGGGCCTGGCAACTACCATGAGCGATGAACCGCGGACGGAAAGTGAACGTAATCGAGGCATCAAGGACACCTAGGGTCGAGACGGAGTACTTCCGCGTGAGGCACTCATGACGAGCGGCAGCGCCGTAGGATCGGCGACCATGGCGGAACCACCCCAGACTCCCGCCAAGCCTGCCAGCGGCTCGGGCAGCCGCCTGGCCTGGCTGGACGTGCTGCGTGGCCTGGCCGCGCTGGCCGTGGTCTTCGACCACATCAGTTACTACGTGCTGCAGCATGTCCGGGAAATCGTCTACCAGTGGTTCGACCCGGGCAACTACGGCGTCTTCGTCTTCTTCATCATCAGCGGGTACATCGTGCCCGCATCGCTGGAGCGTAAGGGCAGCGTCCGGACGTTCTGGGTGAGCCGTGTGTTCCGGCTGTACCCGCTCTACCTCCTCGCCGTCGGGCTGGCAGTTGCGCTGTACCTGATGCACTTCGGCTCGCTGCGGGGAGAGGGCGGGGACCCGGAGACCTCGGTCCTGTCTCAGCTGCTGATGATGTCCAATGTGCTGGTGGGGGACAACCTGCCCAACGTGGTCTGGTCGCTGTCGTATGAGATGGTCTTCTACCTGCTGCTCACCGCGCTGTTCATCGCCCGGGTGCACAAGCGCAGCAGCTGGTACGCGCTGGCCTTCGCGGCCGCCGCGGTGGCCATCGGGGGCCTGCTGCCGCAGGCTTACCTGACCCACAACGTGGCTACGCCCCGGCTGATCGCGCTGGTGGCGGACCTCGCCGTCCTGGCCGGGCTGGCCCTCGCGGTGGTATTCCGCGGGATGTCCCGTCTGCTCGGGGCGGCCATCGCCGCGGTGGTGGCGATCGCCCTGCTCGCCTTCAACGGAGGCTGGATCTGGCCCTGGGAGGCGCTGTCCATCCTGGCCCTGATGTTCACCGGGACGATGTTCTACCGGGCCGAGCAGGGGCAGTATCCGTGGCGCCGGGCCATCGCGATCGGTGTGACGGTGTTCGTCCTGGCGATCGCGGCCGGCCTGTGGCACAGCCACGCCTGGAACTCGTCCACGCATGCCGAGCTGGTCTGGGAGCGCCGCTGGATCTCCGCGCTCGCCCTGGCCGGGCTGACCTTCGGCGCCGGAATGGCGTTCCGGCACGTGCGCTGGCCGCGGGCGCTGACCTGGCTCGGGCTGATCAGCTACTCCGTTTACCTGCTGCACCCGCTGGTCATCGAGGTCTATCACCACTTCACCTGGACCAGGCACCACCACCACTTCTGGCTGCAGGCCCTCATCGCGGCGGCGTTGCTGGCCGTCATAGTCGGAGTCAGCTCGGTGACCTACCTGCTGGTGGAGCGCCCGATGCAGAACCTCGGCCGCAAGGTCGGCCGCTGGCTGGACCGCCAGTTCGGCCCGGACCACGCCCCGCAGCTGTTCGGGCCACGCGCCGAGCCCGCCGCCGAGCCAGCCCTGGCGCAGGGCCGCCGCCCGGCTGGTTAGCTGCCCGTCCCAGGTGGCGTGCTGGATGCGGCATGCTAATGCCATGGCTTCCTCGCCCGCACCTGACCTGCCGCCGGCCCGCGACCCGGGCGGCCCTTACCGGGTCTGCCTCGTCTGCCTGGGCAACATCTGCCGGTCGCCGATGGCCGAGACCGTGCTGCGCAACGCCGTGGCAGCGGCCGGCCTGGACGGCACGGTCATCGTGGACAGCGCGGGCACCGGAGACTGGCACATCGGCGAGCCGATGGACTCCAGCGCCCGGGACGCGCTGGCCCGCCGCGGCTATGACGGCTCGGCGCACCGCGCCCGCCAGTTCGAGGCCTCCTGGCTGCCGCGTTACGACCTGATTCTGGCCATGGACCGGAACAACCTGCACAACCTGCGCCGGATGGCCGCAGGTGCCGATGCTGGGCGGATCCGGCTGTTCGGGCCGGAGGGCGGGCTGACCGAACCGGACGGGGGCCAGATCCCCGATCCCTGGGGCGGGGGCCCGGACCAGTTCGGTTATGTGCTCGGCCTGGTCCGCCGGGCCGCGCCGGTCATCGCGCGGCGGCTGGCCCGGATGCTCGAATCCGACGACGCGCCCGCGTGAGGCCGCCCACGTGAGGTCATCCGCATGAGGTCATCCATATGAGGTCACCGGCGGCCAGCCGGATGAGCGAGCTGACTGGCCTGGCCATCCGCGAGGCCCGGGTGGCTGGCAGCCAGCACGGCTACCAGCACGTCATGCTCACCCTGGCGGGCGGGCAGCGGGCCTTCGCCAAGGTGGCCAGCCCGGCCGCCGTCCTCCAGGACGACGTGGCCGCCGCCCCCGGCGACGACGTGGCCGCCGCCTTCGCCGCTGAGGCCGACGGGCTGCGCTGGCTCGCGGAGGCCGACGCGGTCCCGGTGCCGGACGTGCTCGCGGTGACCCGTTCGGCCCTGGTTATTTCCATGATCCAGCCCGGGCAGGCCTCAGCCGGGGCCGCCTTCGGCTTCGGAGTCGGCCTGGCCCGGATGCATGCGGCAGGCGCGGATGGCTTCGGCGCGCCGTGGCGCGGGTTCATCGCCAGCCTGCCGCTGGACAACTCGCCCGGGCCGCCAGGCTGGCCGGAGTGGTACGCCGAACGCAGGCTGCTGCCCTACCTGCGGCGTGCGGTGGACCTCGGCGCGCTGCGGCCCGACGACGCCCGGCTGGTGGAGACGGTCGCGGACCGGATCGGCTCGCTGGCCGGGCCGCCGGAGCCACCGAGCCGCATCCACGGGGACTGCTGGGCCGGGAACGTGCTGTGGTCCGGCGACCGCGGCTGGCTCATCGACCCGGCGGCGCACGGTGGGCACCGCGAGACCGACCTGGCCATGCTGGCCCTGTTCGGCGCGCCCAGCCTGGACCGCGTCCTGGCCGGCTATAACGACACCGCGCCGCTGGCGGCGGGCTGGCGGGCCCGGGTGCCGCTGCACCAGCTGCACCCGCTGCTAGTGCATGCCTGCCTGTTCGGTGCGTCGTACGCGGGCCAGGTCCGGTCCGCGGCCCGTGCCGCCCTGCAGAGCTAGCGAGGTTCGCATCAGTGGGACAGAAAACCCCGGCAAATGGGGCCTGCGCTCAGGGCCACGATCATCGCCGGCCCGCCCTCAGGGGCGGAGCCAGGCTTAGGACTGGTGAGACAGCCTCGCGCTGTCGTCTTCTGCGGCATCCCCCTCGACCGCGGCGTCCCCCTGGTCCGCACCTGCCGGGTCGCCCCGGACCTCCACCTCAGTCCCGTAGGTCACGCTGGCGTCATCGGCCCCGGCCGTGATGTCCGGCTCCTCCATGACGCCGAACGCCTCTGCCTCGTCCTCCTCCGGCAGCCCGCCCTGCGCCTCAACGGCGAGCGGCAGCGCGATGCGGAACGTCGCGCCACGTCCCGGCGCGGTCCGCACCGAGGCCACGCCGCCGTGTGCCGAGACCAGCGCGCTCACGATGGCCAGGCCCAGCCCGCTGCCGCCGGTGGCGCGCGTACGCGCCTGGTCCGCACGGTAGAACCGCTCGAACACGCGGTGCGCTTGTTCGGAGGTCATGCCCGGGCCGTGGTCGGTCACGTCGACGATCACCGCCGGGGGTGAGTCGCTCACCCGCGGGTCGAGGATCCCGGAACCGATCGTCACCTCGATCGGCGTCCCATCGGGGGTGTGCGTGAGCGCGTTGCTCATCAGGTTCCCGATCACCTGCCGCAACCGCACCTCGTCGCCCTCGATGAGGAACGCGGCCCCGGGCTGGACGGACAGCTCGATGCTCCTGGCTGGCGAGAGCAGCCGGGCGTCGTGCACCGCGTCGGCGGCCAGCGACAGCAGGTCGACCGGCTGCCGGGCCAGCGGCCGCTGCTGGTCGAGCCGGGCCAGCAGCAGCAGGTCCTCGACCAGCACGCCCATCCGGGCGGCTTCCTTCTCGACCCGCTGCATGATCCGGTCCAGGTCGTCCGGGGTCATCCCGTGGCCAGGGGCCGGCGCTCCCGCGGCGCCGGCGCCGGCCGTCTCGGCACGGTCCCAGTGCGACACCATGCCGCCGCGCTGCCGGTAGTACTCGGCGAAGCCGCGGATCGCGGTCAGCGGCGTGCGCAGCTCGTGGCTGGCGTCGGCGATGAACCGCCGCATCCGCTCCTCTGAGTGGTGCGCGGCCGCCTCGGATTCCTCCCGCGCGTGGAAGGCCGCCTCGATCTGGCTCAGCATGGTGTTCAGCGACCGGCCCAGGCTCCCGATCTCGGTACGAGGGTCGCGTTCGGGCACCCGCCGGTTCAGGTGCCCCTCCGCGATCTCTTCGGCGGTCTCCTCAATCTCGACCAGCGGCTGCAGGTTCGACCGGACCACCCCGAACCCCACGATCGCGAGCACCACCACGATCGCCGCACTCACGGCGAGGTCGGTCCAGACCAGCTTCCTGATGGTGCTGTAGATGTTCGTCACGTCGGTGGCCACGATGATGGTGCCCGAGGTCTGGGCGCCGTTAGGGACGTTGGTCACGTTGACGGAGAAGCCCATGACCCGCCATCGCTCGGATCCTGCCTGCGCCGACACCGTCGTCGGCTGCCCGGCGTGGGACGCGAGCCACCCGGTGGTGCCGGAAAGGTTGGGGAGCCAGTCAGGTCCCTGGGCCTGCTGGGAGCCGTAGTAGGCGTTGGGCTGCAGCGTCCACACCGGCTTGGCCTGGCCGCCGGCCGGGAGCCAGTAGATGTCGAGGTTGGCGTGGCAATCCGCGTTGCCGTTCAGGTAGTCCTCGACGCACTGGTAGATCTGCTGGGAGTTCCCCGCCGCCTGGAGCATGCCGTCGTACTGCTGGAGCATGTAGCCGCGCAGGATCGAGACCGCGACAAAGCCGATGGCCGCCAGCGCGGCGATCACCAGCGCCAGCATGGCCACGACCAGCTTCGTCCGCAGCGAGGTCCGGTTGGACAGCCTGCGCACAGCCCGCCAGGGCCGGCCGGCCCAGTGGCCAGCCCCGTGGCCTGGACGCGTCGCGTCTGCTCCCGCCGCTGTCATGACCGGACCTGCGCTCAGGACGCAGGAAGCCGCAGCACATATCCGACACCGCGCAGGGTGTGGATCAACCGTGGCTCCTTCGTGTCGACCTTGCGGCGCAGCACGGACACGTAGGACTCCACGATGCCGGTGTCACCGCGGAAGTCGTAGTCCCAGACGTGGTCCAGAATCTGCATCTTGGACAGCACCCGGTTGGCGTTGCTCATGAAGTACCGGAGCAGCTTGAACTCGGTGGGGGAGAGCTGGATCTGCTCCCCGGACCGCCACACCTCGTGGCTCTCCTCGTCCAGCTCCAGGTCGGCGAACGTGAGCCGGGGCGTCGGCTCGACGCCGTCCCCGCGGGTGCGCCGGAGCACGGCGCGGATCCGCGCGATGACCTCTTCCAGGCTGAACGGCTTGGTGACGTAGTCATCCCCGCCGAGGGTGAGGCCGCGGATCTTGTCCTCGGTGGCGTCGCGCGCGGTCAGGAAGACGACCGGGATGCGGGCGCCGCCGCCGCGAAGCCGCCGGATGACGTCAAAGCCGTCCATGTCCGGCAGCATGACGTCGAGCACGATCAGGTCCGGCCGGTGCCGCTGAGCGGCCTGCACCGCCTCGGTTCCGGCTGCCGCCGTGACGACGTCGAAACCCGCGTAGCGCAGGCTGGCGGACAGCAACTCGAGGATGTTCGGCTCGTCTTCGACTACGAGCAGCCTGGCATCCGGTCGCTGGCGCGCATCGGTCAGCGTGTCCATGTTCTGTATTCTCACCCCCCAGGCTGAGGATAACCTGAATGCTTGCTGGAGATGCCCTCCTGTGCCAGGTCCGGTCTGTCCCGGGTCCAGGACGCCAGCAGGTCAAGGTGGCTCACGCCCAGCGTTGTCAGTGAGCGTGACCGGCCTTGCGCCAGTAGGCGATGGCGGCGGGGCGGTTGCCGACGCCGAGCTTGGAGTAGATCCGCCGGACGTGATTCTTCACGGTTTTCTCGGCCAGGAACAAGTGGGCGGCGATCTGGCCGTTAGTCTGCCCATCCGCGATGAGCGACATCACCTCGGCCTCGCGTGCGGACAGCCCGTGCCCCTCGCCGTTGAACGCGAGTTTCTCACCCCCGCCGGGCCCAGGAACGTTGTGGTCGTCCATGTGACCTCCGGCCGCGTAATGCAGCGAAAACGTATATGTCAGTAGCGCGCCGGCCCGGCGCCGGGACATCTACATGCCCAGATGAGCCGACTTGGGCCGACTTAGCTAGACATGTACCCAGCTGGCCGACCTGCATACACGCGGTTTAACGATCAGGCGGTGCCCTGCACCGAGCTCCCGGTGATGAGGCTCTTCGGCAGCGCCTGGTCGTGCCCGAGGTCGTAGAAGAGCTGCCGGGCCGCGGTGGTGTTCCACTCCACGACCGAACCGGCGCTGGTGTTCGCGAACCCGCCGAACGGCACCGTCGTGGTCACCGGGTTCCGCAGCGCGAAGGCCACCGAGACCAGCTGGTTCAGCTTGGTGCCCTGGTCGATGTCGATGGCGGCCGCGGCGCCGTTAGCAGCCGGGATAATCCTGAACGGGTTGGCTAGTGTCCCGGTGGACGTCATCTTGGACAAGATCCCCTTGACCAGCACCCGCTGGTCTTGCTCGCGCTGCAGGTCGCCCTCGGAGAACGCGCGGGTCCGGACGAAGCCGAGCGCCTGGTCGCCGTTGAGCGTCTGGCAGCCTGCCTTGAGGTTCAGCCCGGCCTTGGGGTCCTTCATCGGGGACTTGAGGCACATGTTCACCCCGCCGATGTCGTTGACCACGTCCACCAGCCCGCCGAAGCCGATGCTCATGAAGTGATTGATCGGCAGCCCGGTGGCGTTCTGCACGGTCTGGACCAGCAGCTTGGGCCCGCCGAGGGAGTAGGCCGCGTTGAGCTTGTTGTACCCGTAGCCCGGGATTGCGACGTAAGAGTCCCGCGGCAGGCTGACCAGCGTCGGCTGGGTCCCGTTGGCCGGCATGTGCAAGAGCAGGATCGTGTCCGACCGGCCGCCGGTGATGTCGCGCCCCAGCGCGAGCTGGTTCTCCTGTGCCTTGGTCAGCCCGCCGCGGCTGTCCGAGCCCGCGATCAGCCAGTTCGACCCGGCCGAGGTCAGCGACGTCGGCACCAGGGCGTCGATCCGGGTCAGCTTGGAGTTCACGCTGAAATAGGTGGCCACGCCGGCCAGCAGGGCCAGCACCACAC
>JBAPYC010000556.1:0-5991 GCA_049284535.1 Streptosporangiaceae bacterium | reverse complement strand
GCGCGAATGGGGCCGCCAGGTAGGCGCCAGCGAGCGGACGCTGGCGCGCGCGTTCGCGGCCGAGGCCGGAGTGCCGTTCGGCCGCTGGCGGACCCTGCTGCGGCTGCAGGCCGCGCTGTCCCTGCTGGCCGCGGGCGAAGCGGTCGGCCGGGTCGCGGGCCGGGTCGGCTACGACACGCCGAGCGCGTTCGTGGCTGCCTTCCGCCGCGAGACCGGCCAGACCCCGGGGTCGTTCTTCAGGCCATGAGCCCATTCCGGCCGCGAGCCCCGTTCAGGGCGTGAGCCGTCAGACCTCCAGACCGGTGTAGCGGGCCGCGAAGGCCAGCGTGTCCCCGGCCAGGTCGGCTGTCCGGCTGACCGCCCGGGCCCCGTGTCCCACCTGCCCCTCAGCCCGCAGCAGCACCGGCCGGTCCGGCCCGGACGTGGTGGCGTGCTGCAGCGCGGCGCACATCTTGTACGCGTGTACCGGGTCGACCCGGGTGTCGTTGGTGAACACGGTGAACAGCACGGCCGGGTAGGCGGTGCCGTCGGTCACGTGGTGGTACGGGGAGTAGGACAGCAGCCAGCCGAGCTGCTCGGGGTCGGCCGCGGTGCCGTACTCCACGTTCCAGGTCTGCCCGAGCCCGAACCGCTCGTACCGCACCATGTCCAGCAGCGGCGCCGAGCAGATCACCGCCGCGTACAGTTCCGGTTCCTGCACCAGGGCCGCGCCGACCAGCAGGCCGCCGTTCGATCCGCCGGAGATGGCGAGCTGCTCCGGGGTGGTCCAGCCCTCCCGGATCAGGGCATGGGCGGCTGCGCGGAAGTCATCGAAGACGTTCTGCTTTGCCCCCAGCATCCCGGCGCGGTGCCACTCCTCGCCTTCCTCGTTGCCGCCGCGCAGGTTGGCCACCGCGTACACACCGCCCGCCGAGACCCAGGTCAAGATGTTGGGCGAGTACGCGGGGGTGAGGCTGATGTCGAAGCCGCCGTACCCGTACAAGATGGCCGGACGGGGCCGCCGGCCCGTGTCCGCGTCCGTATCCGCGTCCTCGCCGCTGATGATCAGCATCCGCACCTCGGTACCGTCCTTGGACTGGTACGTGACCTGGCGTGCGGTCACCGCCGGGACACCGACGCTGCCTGGCGCCGAGGCCCAGGTCGTCACGGTGCCCGCGAGCGCGTCGAAGCGCAGCACCACCGAGGAGGTGGTGTAGTCGGTGTAGACGAACCACCCCTCGTGGCCGCCCTCGGGCCGCTCGCTGATGCCGCCGGTCGTGCCCAGGCCGGGCAGCGGGACGCGGCCGGTCACCTCACCCGTGGCCAGGTCGTGCACGGTGATCTCGCTCAGCGCGTGCCTGGTCCAGTTGGCCAGCAGGACCGGCCGGCCCAGCTCGGGGCCGTCCAGGATCGCGTATCCGCTCAGTACCGCCTCGGGATCCTCGCGGATCAGGTCCTGCCAGGTGGAATGGTCCCCGGCGGTGGCCGGGTCGGTCACCGCGATCCGGCCCCGCGGCGCCCCGGCGTCGGTGAAGACGTACAGCCGCCCGTCCCGGCCAGCCCGCACGCCGGTCTGGGCGTCCAGCCCTTCCTGGACCACCCGGAGCTCGGGGGCGGCCGGATCGGACTCGGACAGGTCGGCGATCCACAGGTCGTTGCGGGGCGCGGTGCCGCGTGAGGCCGAGATGGTCAGCCACCGGCCGTCCCGGCTGACCGAGACGGAGTAGTAGTCGGTCTTGTCCCGGCCGGTGCCGAAGATGAGCACGTCCTCCCCGGCCGGGGTGCCGACCTGGTGCAGGTAGACCCGCCGGTGATACTGGCTCTCCCCAGCCGGCACCGCCTCCGGCGGCAGCCTCCGGGTGTAGAAGAACGCCTTGCCGCCGGGCAGCCAGGCCACGTTGGAGTAGCGGCAGCGATCGATCGGCCCGTCGACAAGGGCTCCGGTGGTCACGTCGAGCACCCGCAGCAGGGACTCCTCGTCGCCGCCCTCGGACAGCTGGTAGGCCAGCAGCCGCCCCTCCTTGTCCGGCTGCCAGGCGTCCAGCGTGGTCAGCCCGGACGGGTCGATGGCCATGGGGTCGACGAGCACCTGCGCGGGGCCGTCCGCTACCTGGGTGCACAGGACGCCGTGCTCCTGGCCGGGGTCGCGCCGGGTGAAGAAGACCCGCTCGCCTCGCCAGGCCGGGGTCCCCACGTAGCCGACGTTCAGCAGCTCGCGGACTCGCGCGGCCAGCCGGTCCCGCCCGGGCAGCTCGCCGCGGTATCCGGCGAACAGGCCGGCCTCCGCGCGCAGCCAGTCCGCCCGTTCCGCGCTGTCGCCGTCTTCCAGCCACCGGTAGGGATCTGCGACCTGATAACCACCGATGTCCTCGGTCAGGTCCATGCGGCGGGCGGGCGGATAACTGAAGCCGGTCGTGTCGCTGGTAGCTGCCATGCAGGCACTTTACGTTCTCGGGCTTCTTGTACGCTTATGAGGTGGCGGATACGCGAACCAGGCGACACACTTGGAACATGAGGTTCAGATAGACGGCCCAGCGCCAGCGGGAGGTGCGGTGCGACGAGTGCTGCTGCTCAACGTGACGTATGAACCGCTGACAACTGTCGGCCTCCGGCGAGCAGTGTGTCTTGTGCTCGGGGGCAAGGCCGAGGTTGTCCACGATGACACGGCAGGCGCGGTCCTGCACGCGGCAACTGTCGCCCTGGTGACGCCGTCGGTGATCAGACTGAGCCGTTACGTCCGGGTGCCGTATCGCAACCGGGTCCCGCTGACCCGGGCGGCGCTGATGCGGCGGGACAATTACAAGTGCGCCTATTGCGGGCACCGTGCCGAGACCATCGATCACGTGCTCCCGCGCAGCCGCGGCGGCCAGCACATCTGGGAGAACTGCGTCGCCTCCTGCACCATCTGCAACCACCGCAAGGCGGACCGGCTGCTGGAGGAACTTGGCTGGAGTCTGGCGGTGCCGCCAGCGGTACCACGTGGCGCCCACTGGAGGCTGGTGGGCGCACAGCACGACGGCGACCCCCAGTGGGCCGCTTATTTGCGTGAGTCCTCTGCTGCCTGAGCATCCACCACCGCCCGAGGATCCAGTGCCGCGTCAGTGACCTCCGCCGCTGCAGCGGGCTCCGGCGCGTCAGCCCCACCGGGCGCCGGGACAGAGCCAGCCGCCCCGAACGCCCGGAACTCGCGCTGCGTCAGGCCGCCCAGCACGGCCACTATCACCAGGCCGCCGGCCACCGGGAAGAACGCCGCCGGCCCGAGGTGCCGGACCAGCACCCCGGAGACGGCCACCGACAGCGGGAAACTGCCGAACGCGCACAGCATCACCGCCCCCATGATCCGGCCGAGCAGCGCCGGCGGAGCCCATTTCTGCAGCACGGTGAGGAGCACCAGGTTTCCCAGGCCGTTACAGGCGCCGCCGGCGAACAGCGCGGCTGCGGCCCCGGCCTCCCCGCCCAGATGGGGGATGAGCGCGATCGTAACTCCCTCGGCCACGAACACCAGCCCGGCGAAGACCGCCGGGGTCCGCAGGTGGCCCGCGCGGGTCGCGGCCAGTGCGCCCAGCAGGGACCCGGCCGCGAAGCAGGCCAGCAGCGCGCCGTAGCCGGCTGCGCCGAACCTGTCATGAGCCAGCGCCGGCAGCGCCACCTCGCTCATCCCGCCGCCGGCCAGGTTGGCGGCGACGACCACCACCAGCAGGACCTGCAGTACCCGCGACCGCTTGAGCAAGGCCAGCACCCCGGCCGACGGCGCCGGACGCCCGGCCGTCTCGTCCGCCGGCCCCGCCGAGACAGCCGCCCGCCGCGGGATCAGCAGCAGCGACAGCGCCGACAGCGCAAACGACACGGCGTCCACGGCGAACGCCCACGTCGACGCGTGGGTCACCGCGACCAGCACCCCGCCCAGAACCGGCCCGGCTAGCGAGCCGATCTGCGTGGCTGCCTGGGCCAGCGCGTTCCCGGCCGCGAGCTGCTCGCCGTCGAGCAGGGAGGGCATGATCGAGAACGAAGCCGGGATGAACAGGCCCTCGCCCGCGCCGATGAGGGCCGCGATGGGTCCGAGCGCGGCCAGCGAGACCGTGTGCCGGGCCGCCAGCACCACCATGGCGGCCAGCAGCACGCAGCGGGCCGTGTCGGCGATGAGCATGAGCGTGCGCGGCCCGATCTTGTCGGCCAGCACCCCGCCGACCGGTATTAGTACCGTGCGCGGCACGCCGTAGCAGGCCAGCACGATGCCGAGCAGGACCGCGCCGCCGTGGCTGGACAGCACCAGCCAGGGCAGCGCCACCGCGTAGCAGAAGTCACCCACGGTGGAGGCGAACTGCCCGCCCGCCAGCAGCCGGAAGCTCCGCACCGCCAGCGGGCCGGACCGCAGTGCAGACCGCAGTGCAGACCGCTGGTCGGCCCCGAGCCGGCCGGCGCTCACTGGGCCTCCTCCGGACCGAACCAGGGATACATGTCCAGCAAGATCCGCACCGGCAGGGTGCCAGGCGGCCGCTCGGCCGGGTCCAGCCGCGCGTAGGGGGCCATGACCTCCACCATCTTTGCCCGCATCTCGTCCAGCTCGGCCGCGGTCACGTGCGCCACGCTGAACAGCTCGCCCACCGCGTTCTGCCAGTCCGCCGGGTACTCCGCCTTGCGGACCAGGTAGCTGGCCCGGAGCTCCTCGGCCGCGGCGCGCATGTTCTCTGTCAGCAGCTGCCCGGCCAGCTGGGTGGCCGGCGGCACGCCCGGGTCCCCGCTGATGTTGAAGTAGAGCAGCCGGGCCCGCCACGGACGCTCGCGCCCGTCGGTCGCGGCCTCCCGGTCTTCCTCGACGAAGCCGTATTTGGCCAGCGTGCGCAAGTGATAGCTGCACGCCGAAGGGGATAGGCCGGCCACTTCGGCGCATTCGGTGGCCGTGGCCGGGCCGCGCAGGCCCAGGTGCGTCCAGATGGCGATCCGCGCCGGATGCGCCAGCGCACGCATCATCCGCGGGTCGCTGAGGGTCGGCAGGTCTGCCAGCTTGTCCGGCTCGCTTGTCATATGTGAAATATACCTTTCGAAGTAACTCTTTCACAATAGGCCAGACAGGTCCGCCTGCCGCTACGATCACCAGGGACATCCACGCATGGAAGGGGACAACCGTGGCCAAGGAAAAGCACGAAATACGGTTCTCGCGCGAGTTCGACGCGCCGGCCGAACTGCTCTACCGGGCCTTCACCGACCCCGACCAGCTCTGCCTGTGGTTCGGGCCGTACGGCTGGTCGGTGCCGTGCGAGTCGGTGCATATCGACGCCCGCCCCGGCGGGTTCCAGCGGTTCGTGATGGTCAACGACGAGAACCCGGAACTGCGCAGCGCGGTCAACGCGACCTTTACCGAGGTGGTCGAGAACCAGCTGCTAGTCGGCCACGAGGACGTCGAGGACCCCGAGACCAAGAAGACCGAACGGCACCACCTGCGGCTGGAGTTCCACTCCGAGGGCGACGCCCGGACCCGGCTGGATGTGCGTCAGGGCCCGTTCACCGAGGAGATGGGCCACGCCACCGAAGAGGGCTGGCAGAGCTCGTTCACCGACCTGGACTCCCTGCTGCGCCGCTCGCTGTAAGCACCAGACCCCAGCCCATCATCGTGGACCGTGACCCCCTGGATTCGCCGGGGCCACGGTCCATGCTCAGAGCGTGATCCAGCCCGTGACAATGGGGGACTGGTCGATACCCAGGTGACAGCGCAAGCTGACCTGGCCAAACGGCACCGAGTCGGCGCTGAACCGGCCGAGCGAGTCGGCCTGGACCGTGATCACGCCGCGCTCGTGCCGGATGTCGACGGCGGCTGACTGCCGGGGGATCAGCTGGCCCATCAGCCGCCGGGCCTCCCCGGTGCCGGTGATCTCGAGCTCGATGCTCAGCCCGCTGGTCCGGAAGGACAGCTGCCGCCACTCGGGCGCGCCCCGGACCGCCGAAGCACCGGCGTCCAGCGCCCCATCGGACAGGGCCTCGCCCGACAGGGCCTCGCCAGACAGGGCCTCGGCC
>JBAPYC010000555.1:0-2108 GCA_049284535.1 Streptosporangiaceae bacterium | reverse complement strand
GGACTACCTCGAGCTGGTCGACCCCGGCTCGTTCACCCCGGTGCCGCCGGACTACGCGGGCCCGGCGGTGCTGGCGGCCGCGGCCCGGGCGGGCACGACGCGGCTGATCGACAACGTGCGGCTGCTGCTGGCCACGGAAGGGCAGGACCGGTAATGCTGCTCACCATCGACATCGGGAACACCAACACGGTCCTAGGCGTCTTCGACGGGGACCAGGTGATCGAGAACTGGCGGATCGCCACCGTCCCGGACCGGACCGCGGATGAGCTCGCGGTGGTGCTGAACGGCCTGCTGGCCGGCAGCAGCGCCTTTAGTGAATCCGACATTCGCGGGATATCGCTGTGCTCGACCGTGCCGTCGGTGCTGCGCGAGATGCGGGAGATGTGCGAGCGCTATTACGGCGGCCTGGAAACGGTCATCGTGCAGCCAGGGGTAAAGACGGGCGTGCCGGTGCGCACCGACAACCCTAAGGAAGTGGGCAGTGACCGGATCATGAACTCGCTGGCCGCCGTGCACCTTTACGGCGGTCCCGCGATTGTCGTGGATTTCGGCACCTCGACCAACTTCGACGCGGTGAGCGCGCGCGGTGAGTTCGTTGGTGGCGCACTTGCGCCCGGAATCGAAATTTCCGTGGACGCGCTGTCCCGCCGCGCCGCGCAGTTGCTTAAGGTCGAGCTGATAAGGCCGCCGCGCGTGATCGGGAAAAACACGGTGGAGTCGCTGCAATCCGGCATCATCTACGGCTTCGCCGCGCAGGTCGAGGGAATTGCCACCCGGATGGCCAGGGAACTGTCACCCGATGACCCGGACGCGGTCACCGTCATCGCCACCGGCGGGCTGGCGTCACTGGTTATCGACGAGGTAAGCGTCATCGACGCCTACGAGCCGTGGCTGACCCTGATCGGTCTGCGGCTGGTCTTCGAGCGGAACACCAGCCAGCCGGACGCGGCCGGATAACGGCGCCCCGCTATTCGGTCTGCTCAGCTATTCCGATCGGCCCGCTATTGGATCCGCCCCGCTACTGGAGCCGCCCTGTTACTGGATCCGCACGGCCCCGTCGTAGATGCTCCAGTCGATCGGCTGGACCCGTACCGGCTCGCCGAAATCGGGCGCGTTGATCATTAGCCCGTTGCCGACGTACATGCCGACGTGACTGATGCCGGCGTAGAAGAAGACGAGATCGCCGGGCTCCAGGTCGGCGCGGGCCACATGCACGCCCGAATTCCACTGGTCCCCGGTGTAGTGCGGCAGCGAGATGCCCACCTGGGCATAGGCCCACATGACCAGGCCGGAGCAGTCGAATTCGTTCGGCCCGGCTGCGCCCCACACATACGGGTCGCCTTCCCGGGTAAAGGCCGCCTGCAGCGCCTGGGCGCCGATCGTGTTCGCGGTCGCGATGGTGAGGTTCGGGTAATGCCCGGTCTGGGTGTACACCGCCATGGCCTGCTTCATGGCCGCGCTGTTGACCTTGTCGATCTTCTGCTCGATGGCCTGCTTCTTGGTGTTCATCTGGGCTTCGAGCGCCTTGACCTGATTAACCTGCTGGCTGGCCGTCTGCCGGTCGCGCAGCGCCGCCTGGACCATATTGGACAGCGTATTGACCTTCACGCCGCTGGACTGATCCAGCTCGGTCATGGTGGAGGCCTGACTGAGGAACTGGCCGGGGCTCCCGGTGGTGAGGGCCTGCAGCGTCGGGTCGAGCCCGGAGTTCATGTAGCTCGCGGCGGCCAGCTGGGCCACCGACTGCTGGCCCTGGGCCAGCGCGGCCTGGCCACGGAGAGCGGCCTGCTGGGCGATCTTCTCGTTGGCCTGGGCCCGGGTCAGCTGGACGCGCAACCCGTCATACTGCTCGCTCAGCGCGTTGATCTGGAACTCGAGCTGCTTGGCCTGGGCCACCAGGCTATTCAGGTTCGGCTTGGGCGCGATCGTCTGCGCCACGCTGCTTCCCCCCGGCACAGCCAGGGCAAGCACCGCCGCCACGGCCACCAGGCCTGCGGCTCCGCTGAGTTTGCGCACAGCGAAGCACCATATTGGAAGCAAGGCAGCTTGCCAACCGACTCCACGGAAGTGTAATAGAGGTAACGCTGCTGCTCACCCGGGCTGCTCAG
>JBAPYC010000554.1:0-3781 GCA_049284535.1 Streptosporangiaceae bacterium | reverse complement strand
GCGGGGCACCGTTCGGCGGGGCACCGTTCGGCGGGGCGCCGTTCGGCCGCGCGGCATTCGGGCGCCGCGGCTCATCCAGCGGTCCCGGGCTGCGGTAACCGTAGGTGTCAGCGTTCGGCGGTGTCCTGTCCGGATCACTCCCGTAGGGAGCATTGCCGTACCGGCCAGTGCTCAGGGGACCAGGCCCTTGGGGGCCAGGGCCCTGGAGAGCATTGCCGTAGGAGGGAGTCTCGTAGGGTGCAGTGCCGTATCCGGCGGGAAGGTACCGGGGTGCGGGCGGGCTCGGCAGGTAGCCGCCATTGCCCGTGTCGCCGGGGGCGAGCGGCTGGCTCACCTCGGCCGTGCTGGGCTGGTATTCCCCGCCCCGTGACGGCCCGGCCGAGCGGAGGGACCGGCCGTCGACCGGTCCGGCTTCCCGGAGCGAGAACGCTGAACTGGTCAGCGGGTCGTCCTCAGCGCTGGGGCCGGTCTGCCGCCATCCCTCACCGGGCTGATTCACCGCGCCCGGCGGGCGAGCGCTGCGGGGCAGCGGACCCGTCCCGCCGACCGGCTTGAGCGGGGTCGCCGTCGGTGGGGTTGCTGTCGGCTGGGCGGCCGCACTCCTCGGCGAGGCGGCCGGCTTGAGGGGGGCCACCGGCTGGGTTGCCCCGTAGCCGGCCTGGACCAGGTTCTGGTCGGCGGCGGCCGGAGGCCTGGGGGTCTCGTCGCGACCCCGGGGCTCGATGCGCCGGGCAGCCTGGCCGCCGCGGCGGCCTGAGTCCTGCTGGGCTGCGCGCGCCGTGGTGGTGAGTGGTTTGTCCGAGGCCATGTCGTCCCAGAACTGCTCGTCACTGACGCCGCCGAAGGACTCGGTCGGCCACAGTTCCTCGTCCACGTCGGCTCCCTTGCGAAAGCCGACCCGGCGCCGCGTGCGGGCCGTCCTGCTGCCGTCGGCCTCGTCAGCCACATCAGCCGCATCATCCGCATCAGCTTCGAGCATCGCCGGCGCGGACCTGAGGTCGGCCTCGGGCCGCCGGGAGCCGGCCGGGCGCCGATCGCCGGACAGATCGAGTTCGCCGAAATCCATGGTCGAATTGGGGCCGGTGTCGTCTTTGTAATCAGCAGACGCCTGATTTGCGCGCCGCGCATTCACGGCGCGGCCGCCATTTGCGACCCGGGATCCATTGCCGGGCCTTCCCGGACCTGTGTCCGCCGCGCTTGCGCCGGCCCGGAGCCTGCCGGCGCCCCGGGCAGAGCGAGCCCGTGAGTTGTGCTTATCGCCGCGGCGGCCCGAACGGATGCTGAAATAGAACGCCGCCGCGATGCCGGCAAGCCCGGCCACGACCAGTCCCACGACCAGAATCATGGTCTCCATCCAGAATGCCGGGCCTGGTGGGGCGCTTGCCAGACACACGCGGCCAAGTGACGCGAGCCTTCCCTCGTTGTGGCGAGCACCGTGAACCTGATCATTGATTGTTGCTCACCTCTGGGGAGCGTGTCACAGGATTGAAAAAGTTCCGATTAGTCTTCGTTAGCCTTGATTACAGCAGGTATCGAAACGATCACGGGTGAGCTGTGACGACTATTCGGCCACGCCCGATTGTGGCTGCCGCGACCGCCATCAGGACCGTCTGGAGGGGCGCGCCGTTGGGCAGATTCAGGGTTGTTCGCAGCGCATAAATGGTAAAGCGGTACGAGTGGCTATTGCCGCTGGGACACGGCGGGTCGTAGGCCATGATGTTCGCGCTGTTCAGCGCCTGACGCGCGCCGGTAGGCCGCGATCCCTCCTGGATGTCGGTCGCTCCCGGGTTGATGTCGAAGACGAGCCAGTAGATGAACGGGGTGATCGGTGCCGAGGAGTCGTCCACGATCAGGGCCAGGCTCTTGGTTCCCGGCGGGGCCCCGGACCAGTTGACCGGCGGGCTGATCTTGCTGCCGTGGCAGGTATACGGGGCGGCCAGGGTTCCCTGGATGAAGGCCTCGCTGCTGATCGACATCGGGCTCGGCGCCACCGGGGCGCCTTCGCCGGCGGTCCCGCATCCGGCCAGCGTGAGGACAGCCAGCGCCGCGGCGCAGGTGGCGCGCCGCCAGCGGATCCGCTCTGCTGTCACTATCGCGTCTTTCTCTCGCCGACGGTTGATATTAGAGCCTGTCCCGCAGGAAGCGTAGGGTGAGGCGACGGGTTGGATGCGCCGGGAGTCCGGGCAGGCACAGCGGGGACCGGAGAGGGCAGATGCCGAACGCGCTGCGTATCGGGCTACTGGGCCCCCTTCAGCTGGAAGGCGAGGCGGGGGGCGAGGTCCACCTCGGCGGCCGTCAGCTGCGCGTTCTGTTCACCTTGCTCGCCCTGAACGCCGGGCGTGTCGTCCCGGCCGGCACGATGACCGAGCAGCTCTGGCCCGATGCGCCACCGGGTAACCCCGGCAACGCGCTGCAGACGCTGGTGTCGCGGCTGCGGGCCGAACTGCGCCAGGCCGGGATCGGCGACGTGATCGAGTCGCATCCGGCCGGCTACCGGCTTGCCGTCACGCCGGACGCGGTCGACGCCACGGCCTTCGAGGCGCTGGCCCGGCAAGGGCGGCGCGCCCTGGCCACCGGCGACCCCGCGGAGGCCGCCCGCATCCTGCGCGAGGCGCTGCTCACCTGGCGCAGCCAGCCGCTCGCCGATGTGGCCGGTCACGACTTCGCGGACGCGGCCGCAGCCCGGCTGACCGAGCTGCGCGCCAGCGTGCTGGCCGACCGGATCGAGGCCGATCTGGCCCTGGGCGAGGGGGCGAGCCTGACTGGTGAGCTCCGCGCGATGCTGTCCGCCGATCCGCTGGCCGAACGGCCCCGCGCCCTGCTCATGCGCGCGCTGTACGCGGCCGGCCGCCAGGCCGAGGCCCTGGCCGTGTACCACGAGGGCCGCGAACTGCTGGCCGACCAGCTCGGCGTGGATCCGTCGGCCCAGCTCGAGCAGGTCTACCTGCGCATCTTGCGGGGAGAACAACCTGATGCCGAACGGGCGCAGGTATCAGCCCCCGTACTGGCCTCAGCCCCGGCGGGCCGGGCGCAGACGCCGCTGACCAGCTTCGTCGGCCGGGATGAGGACCTGCCCCGGGTGCTGAAGAGCCTGCGCACCGCCCGCCTGGTCACCTTGACCGGACCCGGGGGAGTGGGCAAGACGCGACTGGTGACCGAGGCGGCCAGGCAACTCGGGGTGAGGAGCTGGTTCATCCCGCTGGCGCCGGTGACCGACCCGGCCGAGGTGCCGACCGCGGTGCTCGACGTGCTCGGCGTCCGGGAGCGGGTCATCGCCCGCCGGCCCGGCGATCCCGGTGCGAGCCCGCTCGGCCGGCTGACCTCCGCCCTGGGGGACCGGGAGGAGATCCTGGTCCTGGACAACTGCGAGCACGTCATCGAGGCGGCGGCGGCGCTGGCCGGCCAGGTCCTGGCCGATTGCCCCGGCATACGTATCCTGGTCACCAGCAGGCAGCCGCTCCGGATCGACGGTGAGACGCTTTACCCGGTGTCCCCGCTGCCCGTCCCGCCCGACCGGGACGATCCTGTCGTTGCGGTGGCGTCCTATGGGGCGGTACGGCTGCTGTGCGACCGGGCCGCGGCGGTCCGCCCCGACTTCGAGCTGGATAAGGCCAACGCGACGGCCGTGGTCCGCCTCTGCCGGCGCCTGGACGGGATGCCGCTGGCCATCGAGCTGGCCGCGGTGTGGCTGCGCACGCTGACGCCCGCGCAGCTCGCCGAGCGGCTCGATGACCGGTTCGCGCTGCTGACCGGCGGGAGCCGGACGGCGCTGCCCCGGCAC